>DAOWHM010000035.1 GCA_030641425.1 Candidatus Bathyarchaeota archaeon
AACCATCTAATGCAACCAATCCAAATTTAACCAATCTAATTTGATTGAGTCAATCTATCCAATGTAGTTCAACCATCAAACCTAACCAATGTGTGCGCATATCCTTCTCATTTGTGTTTGCACCGCAATCCTTAAGAACTTCGTACTCATTTCGATGAACTTGACTGAAACGAGTGTTGAAGTATGTCGAATAAAGAACAGCCCGAAAGTGAAGAATTGGTGAAAATAGAGAAATTGACCCCCAGTTCGAAGGGAGCAAACACGATTGTGAAGGTGATATCAAAAAGTGAAGTTAGGAACGTCACTGGAAGAGATTATTCCGTACGCAGAGTTGCCGACGCTTTGGTAGGAGATGAAACAGGATGCGTATATCTCACGCTCTGGGATGACAACATAGACAAAATAAACGAGGAAGCCACACTACGCGTCACTAACGGCTACGTAAACCTGTTCAAGGGGAACATGCGATTAAACATAGGAAAATATGGCAGCTTCGAACTTCTGGAAGAATCCCCCATTACAGAAGTCAACACAGAAAACAACTTATCTGATAAACGATACGAACAGGAAAGGCGCTATCGCAGATACGGTGAAGGAAGAGGTTACCAGCGAAGAAGATAATAAACGCACTGAGAGAATCCCACGCTACTTTGCTAATTTGCGTGGGTTACTTTTAAATTTCTTCTTGCATTTCACACTACAGAAATAGTATGCCTCTCCGTCGTAACTCATCTTAAATCTTGATGTTTTTCATTCATAGCCAGCCGCAAACAGGATCGCTGGGCATTGCCACACTCACCCATGCCCACGCGTCACAATGCTGTTTAGATTTGGATTATGTTCCAGCTCTCTTATGATGGCTCCCTCATGATTGCGCGCGTGCACAACTCTCAATTTGCTGTGTCTCCTGATTCTCAGTTGAGTTTCACCTTTATATGCGGTGACGCTTGCATTTTCTATATCAACCATATCATTAATGGAAAGTGAGTTTATTCGATCATTCCATAGAGTCAGTTTCACGGTGCCAGTTTCATCTGTCAAAGTTACATTGGTAAACTTGACATAATCGTTATATCGTGTTAGAGCTAAGATGGGTCTTGAAATTGCGAGAATACGAGCTTTCACGTTAATTCGCTTCATTCCAGTCTTCAGACCCTTAATTTTAAAATATCTTGATTCTCCACTTGTTCTCTTCATTAGAGCATTTTTCTCACGTTCAACTATATGTTCAAATTCTTTCAGTGGAGCTGTTTCTTTGAGAAGGTGTTCTGGTATAGGGAATTGTGCAACTACTTTGTGGTCTGTGGTTATAAGGAAAATGGCTCGGTCTCTCATTTTTTCGCGGCACTGAATTGTTAATTGCTTACACTTGGACCTTCGATTCTGCCAGGCATCCACAATCTTGTTGAAAAGTGTGTTGTGGTCAACTCTGTATTTCACAGAAATTTTTGCGAGATACTCGAGAAGCTTCGTATTAGCTGCTGAATGACCCCTACCTCGAGGTCGTCCGCGTGTTGCCCATCTTCTACTTTGCATCCAACCCATCCCAAATTTCCATTCGATTAATACCCCGTCTTAATTGCCAGATCTATTGTTAAAAGATTTCTATTGCATTGCTAAATACACATTTGACTACGGTTCTTCCGTTGATTTATATGCGCACATTTCAATTTGATAAAAGCGTGAGCATGTGTAATAGCAAGCCTTCTGACAACCTTCACCTTGAAATTTCGCAAGAACGCGCACGGAAACACTATGAGAAACATAATTAGTTTTCCTTCAATATATACTCGTCATACTCCAGTTCAAGTTTGTTCTTGTGACTTAGCTCTTCCTGTGCCAGCCTACTGAATAAGCCCCCAACTTCCGTTCCTTCAAGTCCCAGAGCCAACGATTTATAATAGTCATAGGTGACCTTCTCCCGTTTTGCCGCATAAACCAATATCCTTTGATAGTCAACATCTTCGGAAATGGATGTATCTTTCATTACGTCAACTATCTTCAAGTCCTGAATCTTATTTACCAGGAGACCTAATTCAGAGAGTTTCTTCTTGTTCTCCAGTATTGCCATGAGTTTCTCCTTGTGCTTTACTTCTTCTTGAGCCAATTCTTCGAGGAATTTCTTAGATGACGCGTACTTCACCTTTCCTTGAGCCATCCTGTACAACATGTAAGACTGTTCTTCAATCTTAATAGCTGCTTCAAGAATCGTCTTCAAGTTTTTTCCAACCATCGAAGAAGTCTCCTAGAGGATTTGATTTGCACTTTCTTGAAACATAAATCTTTCTCCAAAAGGTCTTCAACAATTGATTTATTAGTTCGATTCGAAAATTAATGCACTTCTAAATGCGCGTGCAAGACATAGGAAGGACTTGCCATGGCAGAAGATGAGCAAAGACCCAAACTAAGAAGAGAAAATGTTCCAATGCCCAAGCAGAAACCAGAAGAACGTAAACACAATTTTAACGAAGTAGCTCTCGGCTATTCAGCTGAACAGGCAGTAGCAGAAGCTGAAAGATGTCTCCAATGCCCAAATCCCCAATGCATAAATGGTTGCCCCGTTGAAATTGAAATTCCAACATTCATCAAACTCCTGAAAGAACGCAGATTCGACGAAGCAATAAGAGAATTGAAGAAGAAGAACAGTCTCCCAGCTATTTGTGGTCGTGTCTGCCCCCAAGAAGAACAATGTCAACAGCAATGCGTAATGGGAAAAGCTAGCGACCCAGTAAGCATAGGAAGACTTGAAAGATTTCTAGCAGACTGGGAGATAGAGAGAGGAGTGGAAATACAAACTTCTAACAAGCCTACAGGCAAGAAAGTTGCAGTTATAGGCGCTGGACCCGCCGGACTAACTGCAGCCGCAGACCTTGCCAAACTCGGACACGAAGTTGTGATCTTCGAAGCTCTACACAAACCCGGAGGAGTCCTCGTCTACGGAATCCCCGAGTTTAGACTCCCGAAAAGAATAGTCGCTGCTGAATCAGATTATGTTACAAAGCTCGGAGCCACCATCAAAACAAGCAGTCTGATAGGCCGATTATTTACCATTCCCGAACTCTTAAGAAAAGGATTTGACGCTGTCTTCATAGGAACAGGAGCAGGACTCCCCAGATTCTTAGGGATTCCAGGCGAAAACCTTGGAGGAATATACTCTGCCAACGAGTTCCTAATCCGAGTCAATCTAATGAAATCATACAAGTTCCCAATTTACGACACTCCCATCCGAATTGGCAAGAAGGTAGCAGTAGTGGGTGCAGGCAACGTTGCTATGGACACAGCCCGATCTGCTCTACGACTGGGAGCTCAACAGGTCCATATTGTCTATAGGAGATCAAGGGAAGAGATGCCAGCAAGAGCAGAAGAGATAGAGAACGCAGAAGAAGAAGGCATAATATTCAAGCTCCTCACAAATCCCATAAAATTCTTTGGTAACGACAAGGGCTGGGTGAAACAGATGGAATGCATCAAGATGGACCTCGGGGAACCTGATGAGTCAGGACGGAGACGCCCAATTCCCATTGAAGGCTCGGAATTCCTTATAGATGTAGATACTGTGATAATTGCCGTGGGGAGAACTCCGAATCCAATTATTCAACTTACAACCACGGGTTTGGAGACGACAAAGGTGGGTACAGTCGTTATTGATGAGGGGACTGGAAAAACCAGCCTTGAAGGAGTGTATGCTGGAGGAGACATTGTAACTGGAGAAGCTACGGTGATAAGTGCCATGGGCGCTGGGAAGAAAGCGGCAAGAAGCATTCATGATTACCTCATGAACAAGTAAAAATCTCTCCTGCAACAAGCATGCATCAACTAGTAATCTTCGACGCTTACAAGGCTTTATAGCATGCATTTGGGGGAAGCAATAGGAGAGGTTGGCCAACTACATTTCCTTCAGATGCGGGTTGACACCAAGAACCTAGGCGACATCATATAATACATTGACAATATGCCATGATTTTGCTTCATCTGAACAGATCATTAAAGATCTCAGTTTTCAGTAGAGTGAAAGCTTGGGGCTACCAGCTCTGCCCATAGCGGGTTGCAGCTATAACAACATCGAATATATTTATGATTCCATTATCATCTACGTCGCTGTTCGGTTGATATGCCGGTTCTCCAATGGTCGTCATATAGGCGGTTGATATACGGACAATATCAAAGATGTCTACATCTTTGTCTCCATCCAAGTCTCCCGGAATAGTCACGAAAACGTCTCCAGCAGCATACCTCTCATTATCTGATGCATTGTACTCGTCAGGAACAAGCAACGCAACTCCACTCATTGTGTAGTTTCCTTTCGCAAACCCTGTTGTATCCCATGTAAATGTCACGATCTCACTCTGTCCTGAAGTCAGAGTGACTTCCATTTGCCCAAAGAGCGAGGATTCCGAATAGGCTGTAACATTAAAGATCTCCGTATAGCTACCTTCGTTCTTAACTTTCACAAAGACAGTCAAATTGTATCCCTGACCAACAATTTCAAAGGGTAAACAACCGGTCTTAGAAGTGGAAACGTTTAGGACAGCTACATCGTGCATCAACATAAACGAGAAGTATACTATGCTTGAAGCGCCTGTGTTGCCTACTATATCCCTTGCGTAGACCACCAAGTTATGAGATCCTTCACTCATTTCAGGCAGCGTTGTGTTACCGCTAATTGTTACATTTGCCTGTTCATCCAAACTGAAAACCATCCATTCAACCGATTCATCAACTGTGAAGGCTAATGGGATAGCAGTAACTCCATAAGTCTTGTTCAAAGGTGATAAGACTGAGACAGCTGGAGTGATTATATCCTGTATAGTGAAGTTTATCATATCTGATCTTCCCATGTTGCCAGCTGTGTCATTTGCATATACCACTATTGAGTGGGTGCCATCAGTGAGGTAGCTGAGCGTCGTATTACCTGTAATCGTCACGTTTGCTTGGTCGTCTAGGCTGTAACCTATCCAATCTGCCGTCTCATCCAACGTGAAGCTGAGCGCTACTTTACTATTTGAGTAGGTACTATTCTCAGGGCTGAGAATGAATATGTTTGGTGGTGCATCGACTACATTGACAGATTTGTATCCCGTCTCCTCTACATATGCTCCAGTATCCATCCTGTATCCGTAAGCTTTTACGTTGAGATAGAAAATTCCGTCATCTGTAAAGACTACTGTCCAATTTAGAGTAGTCATCTCGCCAATATACAAATCTCCTACATATACTGGATTGCTTCCTGAGATTAGGTCTGCCTGAGGAGGAAGAGTTAACGACGCCCACATCTCGCGGACGCCGTATGCACCTCAGCAAAGCTCAATCTCTATAAAAGCTTCCACAGAAGCATGCTGGCCAACTATCGGTTCAGAAGGTATGATACTTACTTGTGGTATCTGTAATTTGCCATAGGTACTTTTCGTGAATAACCCTGCAAAAGAGAATATTGTAATAAAAGCCAACATGCCTACTGCAATTCTGTAAGTTCTCCGTTTCATCTCCCATCAGATTCATATTGTCACGCGAATATTTTAAGGATGGTGTTATCTAGCCTTTTGAGATACGATTCTTAATCCAAGCAAATCCTAGCTTGGCACCTCTACAACTTCCACTTCCTCAGTTATGAGCGCTTTACCTGGTCCTTTTTGCACGTCGCCTATTACGTATCCTTCACAACCTCTCCTTCTGAGAGCTCTCAAAAGCCGGTCAACTAGATCCTCCGGCAATGAAATCAGTAGACCTCCAGCTGTCTCAGCTGCTTCTCCTTGGAGCAGAGGATAACCAAAAGCTTCAGCAATCTTTGGAGCCCACCTAATCACTGGCAACGTGTTGATGCGAATTGAGACACTACTCTGTTCAGCCATGTTCAAAGCGTGTCCCAATATCCCAAAACCAGTAACATCCGTAGCCGCATTCACTCCAATATCCAGCATTGCAATAGCTGCGTCTCGGTTTGAAGTTGTCATAATATGAATTGCCAAATCTATAGATTTCGACAAGTCATCTCTAGAAATGAGATTAACGATCTCTTCTTGCTGGCTGTCTGAGAGTCTCAGCAACCTCATGATAGGCTGAATCCCTAATGGCTTAGTCAACACTAATTTATCTCCTGGCTTGGCTGTTGAGATTAAGACTACCTTAGTTATGTCAGCAATCGCCGTAACACTTCCCCCCATAATGGGCCACGGACATATTATTGTGTGCCCACCTACAACAGGTGCATCTACGGACCTGCAGAAGTCGTGGAATCCCTTCAAAATCTCCTTCTGAGCTTCCAGAGGTAGGTTCTCAGGCATACCCATAAGGACAAGTACAGAAAGGATGTCAAGTCCACCCTTCGCATACACATCGTTCGTGGCGTTGCAGGCTGCAATTTGACCCTGAGTATAGGGGTCATCTATGATTGGCGTGAAGAAGTCAGTCGTTGTCAAAACCGCTTGTGTCTCAGAGAAACGGGTTATCGCGGAATCCTCTCCGATGGAGGCAACTACCCTATCGTCGCCAACCTGTTCAGCATTGGATTCTAGAAGAAGCTCCCTGAGCTCTCGCCTAGGAAGCTTACAACTTCATCCAAACAGTTGGGACATAGTCGTAAGGCGGTAAGGAAGATCCTTGTATCTCCTCAAGACTCAATAACTCCAGCCAGTAACGAACAAAAAGAGATACTTCATCCTTCACTAATAAAACTGTGCAGGCAGATCTTAATGCAGAAGCCCTTCCTATTGATTCTCTGTGGCATTCCTTCATCAGGCAAATCAACACTAGCGAGTGAAATTGCAGGAAAACTGGAGAGGGAGCATGGTTATTTGACAGTTGTTGTGACATCAGACACTTTCAGACATATGGTGCCTACATATAGTCGCGTTTTCAAGCCAGAGTTGGAACACTTTGTTAGAGAAGCCACCTCTCGAACTATAGAAGAAGCCTTGAGAAAGGGGCTTCTTGTAGTCAGCGATGACGTGAACTATTACAGGTCGATTAGAAGACACCTTAAGAGGATTGCTGAACGAGCCAGAGCCAACTATGCAATAATCTACGTTGACACGCCTTTGGACGTAGCATTTCAATGGAATAAGGCGAGGGGAGAACCTATTCCCAACACTCTGATCGAGGAGATGTACTACAAACTGGACAAACCTGGTGAAAAATACAAGTGGGACACACCTCTCCTCACAGTCGATCCAAACACATCCAAACTTGACGAGCTTGTCCAACTCGTAGTTTCGAAGGTAACCCAAAAAATTCGGGAAGAAGGAGGTGTATTGGTAAAGAAAAAACTAACGGAACCCCAATCTCTTAAGAAAGATTTGGATAGGGAAACTCGCCATGCCATGGGAGAGGTTATGAAGAGATATGGAAACCTTGACTTGGCCAAAACGATATCAGACATAAGGAAGAAAACAGTGGATGAAGCCCTTGAGCAAGGACTGTCCATTTCTGAAGCGACACATCTGTTCTATGATCGTGCAGAGGTGATCCTGAAAGATCGAAGACACAAAATTGAAGGAAAAACCATGCTGCATGTCGGCCTATTTGGTCACGTAGACCACGGGAAAACCCAACTTGCACGTTGCCTGACTGAGATACCTTCAACTGCATGTCTTGACAAGCATCCCCAAGCCCAGGAACGCGGCATGAGTATCGATATGGGTTTCTCAGCCTTCAACCTCGGCAACAATGTTATTACCCTTGTTGATCTGCCAGGACATCACTCCCTAATTAGGCACGTTGTAGCTGGCGCAAACATAATAGATCAGGGTATACTTGTGGTAGCCGCCAATGAAGGCCCTATGGTTCAAACCCTTGAACACCTCCAAATCCTCACTTCACTAAAGATAGAAAGGTTGATCGTAGCAATCAACAAAATTGATCTTGTCGATGATAAACAGCTAGATCAAACAAAGGTAGCCATTGAAAATCTCCTCGAGAAGACTCCCTTCAAAAACTCTCCAATATTACCTATCTCCGCCATAGAATGTGAAGGCATCCACGAGCTGAAAGAGGCACTTGCCAAAAACTTGAGTTCTCCAGTGAGACAATGGTCTGGCAATCTGAAAGTACCTATCAGCCACTCCTTTCACGTCTCTGGAATGGGAACAGCTGTTACAGGAACAATCCTACGAGGTAAAGTGAAAATAGGAGATAAAGTCGAAGTACTGCCTCTTAAAAAAGAATGCAAAGTAAGAAGTCTACAAATCTTCGGGAAAGACGTGAAGGAAGCATCTGCAGGTGACCGCGTGGGTATGACTCTTCTTAAAGTAAGATCAAAGGATCTCTCAAGAGGAGATGTAATTGTCGCCCCTGGCACCATGGATGTAATAGACCTCTTAGATCTGGATATGGACGTGAGACCTCAATATGAAGGCAATCTCCACCAAAAAGACAAGGTTCATATCAGCATTGGCTTAAAAACAGTTGCTGGACAGATTTATCCTTACACTACCCAACAGTCTATGAAAATAGTGAAGAAAAACGTCTCCCCTGGAAGCAGCTGCAAGGTACTCATCAAAATGCAAAAAGCCCTTCCAGTAGAGATCGGAGATAAAGCATTGCTGGCGAAACTCGATCTACCTCATGAACGTTCCAGAATAGTAGGCATCGCCAAAATTACTGCCTTACCAAGAAACCCTGAACTCTATGCTGCCAAAATCAAGAAAGGTACTGTAAAGAAGAAAACTCCGGATGGTTTCTATATAGTTTCCGACCTATTCATAACAAAAGAAGCTGCTCAACATGTTGCTAAAAAACGTAGGAAGCTCATCACAGCAGAATCAAAAGCCAAGGGAACTGTCCTCCAGCACCATGGTGATGAAGGTGACGTTATAGTGGATTTCGAAACCTCACCAATAATATCTGAAGAGGTGTACTATTATCGACTAAGGAGGGTAAGAATTGATTGATTTGGAGGAACTGCTGAAGAATACAGTTCCCAAACACATGTCGAAACGTGCGTTGATTACTCTGCGTGCCAAGCTGAAGCCAATCCGCCTCTTAGTTGAACAAAGAAGGGTTCCAAACGAAGGATGGGACGACGATGTTATCGATTTCTTCCTCACGCTGTTGTCTTGGATGGATACCGACAAAGACCCTGAAGGAGCACAGATTGGTGAACGGGAAGCCAGAGTAGCCTCGCAACTTGTCTACGATCTCGCTCACGGTTTTTGTCACGGAGTTGGCAGATCAGGAAATCTTAATGCTCCTCAACCAAAAGCTGTAGGCTCATCGCTAGCTAACTCTTTGGCTAGTAGGCTTGCTTTGGACATGCTCCAGAGATGCGGAACCCCAAACCTTAGTTCTGCATGTGTACTTCCTTTAGCCACAGGCATGGCAATTGGGCTTGCAATGAGCGTTGCTAGGAACGAATCGAAAAGACGGGGAGTAATCTATCCTCGCGTCGACCACAAATCTCCACTCAAGGGTATGCAACTTGCAGGCATGGAAATCAAGACAGTTGAACCCGAGATTCATGGTGACGCCGTGCGGGTCTCAGTGGAGAAGGTGCGAAAGGCTATCGACGCTGAAACAGCAGCAATAATGTCTACAACTACATTTTTCCCTCCTCGAGAACCAGATGATATCAAGACCTTAGCGAAACTCGCAGAGGAAGAAAACATTTTTCACATTATCAACAACGCCTATGGAGTACAAAGCAGACAAATAATGAAACTCATTCAAGGCGCCATTGATGCCGGCAGAGTTGATCTAATAATTCAGAGCACAGACAAAAACTTCCTTACGCCTGTTGGTGGAGCCATAATCGCTTCACCAGACCCAAATCTTGTTGAGAAGGTTTCACAGGCATATGCAGGCAGAGCATCAGCAGCTCCAATCATACAATTTCTAGCAGCGATCCTATCACTAGGAATTAAAGGGTATGAGATATTGAGGGATGAGCAAGAGAGTAATCGTCAACTATTAGAGGAGCACTTGAAGGAGATTGCTGACAGACATGACGAACGTTTGCTTGAAGTTTTTAATCCAATTGCAATTGCAATGACTCTAAATAATCATGAAGCCAAGAAGGTAGGTCACTACATGTACACTCTGAGGGTTACAGGTCCCAAGGTCATTGAGGAAACGGATTTCGGCACCTGCTGCCGAAGATACCATTCCTCCTACATAACCGTAAATGCAGCGATTGGCTCCACCAAAGAAGACATTCACTCCGCAACTCACGCACTCGAAAAAGCTCTTAAGCAAACAAAAAAGTGAGTGGCTGCAACTATCATGCAACTTCAGTGTTCTACCCAAAGAAGTCAACTTACGACTCCTTTGGAAAACAAGGTGCGCAGTAGTTACCTCAACCTGTAAACTATAATGTGTGCATTCATGGAATTGGTCAAAGTTTAATTGGGAATAAAACAGTTCTTATGCTCTCAAGTTTAGACAATCTTAATCGGTGATAACATGGAAATAGAGAAACTGAGGACGCGTGCGAAGGTGATGAAGAAATGAAAGAGATAGTGATAGATCCGATTACGAGACTGGAAGGTCACGGAAAAATTACTATATTCTTAAACGACGAGGGAAATGTCGAAAACGCATACTTTCAAGTTCCTGAGCTCAGAGGATTCGAACGTTTCTGCGAAGGTAGAAAAGCCGAAGACTTACCCATCATAACTACAAGAATATGCGGAGTCTGCCCTGTTGCCCACCATATGGCAGGAGCAAAAGCCTGCGATGCTGCCCTAAACGTAGAACCACCCGAGACAGCCAAGAAGCTGAGAGAGCTAGAATACGCTGCCTATTTCATCTATGACCATATACTACACTTCTACTTCTTGGGCGGACCAGACTTCATAGTAGGTCCAGATGCCCCCCCCGCAAAGAGGAACATCCTCGGAGTGATAGAGAAAGTTGGTTTAAACATAGCCAAAGAAGTGATCAAGCATCGAGCATACGGGCAAAAGATTACCGGCATCCTTGGTGGAAAACCAACGCATCCTGTCAGCGCATTACCTGGAGGCATGTCCAAAGCACTGTCTGAAGAAGACAGGCTGGAAATCGAAAAGATGGTGCGGAGCTGCATTGACTTTGCCAAGTTCTCCCTTGAACTCTTCGGAAACATTGTCTTAAAAAACATTGATTACGTTAATCTCATAAAAAGTGACCCTTACCAGCTAAGAACATACTATATGGGAACCGTTGACAAGAACAACAAGGTAAACTTCTATGACGGTGACGTCAGAGTAGTCGATCCTGAAGGAAAAGAATTCGTCAAATTCACCCCTCCCGAATATTTGGACATCATCGAAGAACATGTTGAGCCTTGGACCTACGTCAAACTTCCTTACCTGAAGAAAATTGGCTGGAAAGGCTTCGTGCCCGGAAAAGATAGCGGCATCTACAGAGTTGGATCCCTTGGAAGACTGAACGTAGCAGATGGCATGGCCACTCCCCTCGCACAAGAAGAGTACGAGACGATGTATAGTACACTTGGTGGCAAACCTGTTCATGCCACATTAGCTTTCCATTGGGCTAGACTCATCGAATTACTATACGCAACGGAACGAGCCTTAGAATTGGTTACCGACGAAAGCATAACACAGAAAGACATAAGAAATAAACCAGGCAAGCCGGGTGAAGGAGTTGGAATAGTTGAAGCCGCCAGAGGCACACTAATTCACCATTACATATTAGATGAGAAAGCCCTAGCCAAGAAGGTTAACCTAATTGTAGCTACAACACACAATGCCCCCGGAATCTGCATGTCCGTAAAGAACGCCGCCAAGAGTCTCATCCACAATAGCAAGGTCACAGATGGATTACTGAACAAGGTAGAGATGGCCTTCCGAGCCTATGATCCCTGCCTAGCGTGTGCTACGCACTTTGCGATTGGTCAAATGCCTCTTGAAATCGAAATTTATGATAGCCAAAAGCAGCTTGTGTGTGTACGTTCACGAGGTATCTAGCCATACATATGTCTATTCGCGCGCTCAACTCTCGAAACACTCAAAAAGGACCACGACTTAACGGTAAGATTTTAGAATCCCCATTCAGTATTCACAGCAAGTTAACATGCTGAGGTTTAGGGGCTAAAATGAACACTAATACAAAGAGCGTTACTGTATCAAAGATTGATGTCATAACTTCACAGATGAGCAAAAAGGAAGATCTTGTAGCACGAGAAGTTCCAGTACACATATTCATAGGCTCAATTCATTTCGTTTCCATACTTTGTTCCCCCTCAAAATTGAAGGACCTGATATTTGGACATCTACTCGGAGAAGGCTTGGCAAATTCAGTTGAAGACATTCTTGAAGTAGCATTCGAGGAGGGAAATCGTTGCTATGTGACTCTAAAACAAGCCAATGTGGGGGAGCACATTACCATTTCGAAGCCTTTCTCAAGGCTGATTGTTTCCTCATGTGGTAATGTGAGTTATGGATCGCTTTCTGAGTTGCTCAACCAGATTCAACTCAATCCGTTATCCCACTGGCGTCTGAAACCCCAGACGATTTCCGAATGCGTTCGAAGTTTGAACGTTCGAGCAAAAACTTTCAGGGAAACAGGTGGCGTACATGTTGCTGCACTGTTCAACCGAGATGGAACATTAGTAGTCTTAGCTGAAGATGTTGGTAGACACAACGCTGTTGACAAAGTTATTGGCAGCGCGACCCTAAGTGGAGAAAACCTGGAAGAATGTTTCCTAGCTCTGAGTGGACGAATAACCGGAGATATTGTGTTGAAAGCAGCACGTGTGGGAATCCCAATCCTAGCATCACTATCTGCAGCTGTCGATTCAGGTCTAGAGGTGGCTGAGAAGGTTGGTGCGACTCTAATAGGATTTGTGAGAGGGAGAAGAATGAATGTTTATACATGTCCAGGGAGAATCGACATTTAATCCATGGACTCATATGTGTGACCATTATTTGAGAGTAATTTTGGACGCGAGAACATGTCATATCTGTTTGGGCCATTAACAATTCCTCTTTCAAGAAAGGTGTGATTTATTGGAAAAAACAGCGGTGATCCTTGCAGGTGGATTTTCCAGACGGTTTGGACAAGATAAGGGTTTTCTCATGTTGATGGGAAAGCCTTTGATTCTCCATGTTCTTGACAAGGTTTCGACCATAGTCAATCAGGTCCTAGTTATCGTCAGTTCGAAGAGCCAAGATAAGGCTTTCACACAGATTTTAAGTTCAGATGTGGAAGTAGTGGTGGACAAATACAAAACGCAAAGTCCTCTTGTTGGCGCCCTAACTGGATTCAAAAAAGCAAGAGGAAAATATTGTCTATTGTTGCCATGTGACACTCCACTCATCTCAATTCAAGTCATTTCACTTCTATTAGATTTATGCATCAACAAAGATGCAGCCATTCCCCGCTGGCCAAACAAATACATTGAACCCCTTCAAGCTGCCTATCGAACAGAGCCAGCTCTCGTCGCCGCAGAAAGTGCCCTAAAAGGAAACAAGAGGAGAATGCATTCCATGGTTACACATTTGAGAGAAGTCAATTATGTATCAACTACAAAACTCAAACAGATAGACCCGAAACTTACGACATTTCTTAACATCAACACACCCAAAGATATGAGAAAAGCAGAAGAAACCCTTCTAGCAATGCAATCAAAGCCTTCAAAGACAATATATGCAAACATGAACGCCAAGAACTCAGCATTCACTTCCTGAAAAAAAGATTACCCCGCCCAATGGAAAACATTAGTGGGTATATCATTACGTTTAAATATGAAGCGGTTAGACTCCCTTTGGTGATTTCTATGCTTGGTATGCAGGAAGTAGTTCTGATCCTTGCAATACTTCTGCTAGTTTTTGGCCCCACAAAGCTGCCAAAGATCGCCAGAGAACTCGGAAAAGCAATAAATGAATTCAACAAAGCAAGCTCTGGTCTAATTGCAGACACAGCTTCTAAGGAAACATCCAAGAAGGAGAAAAAGACTAAGATTCTAAAGGAGATCGCAGACAGACTTGACCTGAACACTACAGGCAAGTCGCATGATCAAGTGAAAGAAGAAGTCATAACGAAAGTGATAAATATGAAAGAAACTGTTTCTACAAAGGAGGATGAACCGTAAATGTTGTTAGGTTGGCCTGAGCTGATTGTTATATTGGCCATTCTACTGCTGATATTCGGTGGTTCAAGGTTGAAGGGACTAGCTAAAGGTCTCGGTGAAAGCGTAAGGGAGTTCAAGAAGGCAACATCTGGCGAGCAAAAAGAAGATGAAGATAACAAGGTTATCGAAGCAGCAAAAAAGTTGGGTATCGAAACTGAGGGCAAGGACACGAGTCAGATTCTGCGTGAGATGAACACAAAACTAGCTGAAATAGCCGTTTGATAGATCTACTTACCACTCTACTTCATCTTGTAACGTTAGATGTTGAATAACTCAATGGTTGAGGGAGAGGAAGTAGGCTTGAGTTTTCTTAGCCACACTAAGGAATTATTATACCGATTACGTACAATTCTCTACTCAGTAATAATATCCACAATTGCTGTGATGCTCGTTCCTTTGGGTTTTGACTTCACTAATTTCTCAGTTCAGAATCCTTTCTACACTACAGTCGCCTCATACGTAATTAGAAATCTACAAAATAGCTTTCTTCCGGAGGAAGCAGAGCTTTTGCCAATGAGCTTTCTTGCTCCTCTAGAGGTCTATGTGTTTGTATCGCTCATTCTCGGAGTGATTATCAGTTTACCAGTCGTCTCTTATGAGCTATACAAATTTATCAACCCTGCTCTCTATAGCCACGAGAAGAAAGCGACCTTCCAATTTGTGCTATCTTTTTTCGGTCTGTTTGTGTTTGGCTTTGTTCTCGGCTACCTTTACATTCTGCCTGCAACAATGCGCATGCTCTTTCTATTCACTCAGTTGCTGGATCTTCCACCAAAGTACGACTTTGCCACCTTCTTTTCATTAGTTGGATTCACCCTTCTTCTATGTGGTCTACTGTTCACATTTCCCACATACATAGTCTTACTTGTTAAAGCAGGAATTCTGAAGATCAGCTCTTTGACTAAGAACCGAAGATACTTGTATGGAGGATTAATTGTTGCAATCGCCATAGTGGATCCAGAACCTGGTCTCCTAACAGAAGGTCTGGTGTTCATCCCTCTTGTGATATTAACCGAAATAAGCATAGCAATTGCCAAACGAATTGAGAGAGATCGCGATGCACGAGAACAGTCAGATGATGCAAAAGCTTTCAGTTGACTTGAGCACAATGTGCGAAGGTTTTCTTATTCTGCGTGCGTGACCCCAAAGTTAGAAACCATAAACTGAGTTCATAAAGACAAAACATTTATCTGTATGCCGATCATCGAACTGTTTTTCGAGCGATTTTAGAGGCGGTTGTAGTGACTCAATCAAGTTCAAGGAGCAATTGCAGGATAGAAGGAACTGTCGTTGATGATAAAGGCAAACCCATATCTGGTGCTCACGTTCAATGCGGTGAAAAGCGCACACTAACTCTGTTTGATGGCACCTACAAACTTGAGGACCTCAAGGCGTCAACTCAGATCGTTATAATTACACAAAAAGGCTTCAAAACTCTCCAAAAGACCACTGACTTAGGGGAGAAAAAGACAGAAATACTCGATTTTCGCTTGTCACCGAACACAGGATATGGAAGAATATATGGCCAAGTCTACGATTCAAAAACCAGAAAACCCATATCCGAGGGAACGATGATTATGGTATTCCCTGCGACCAACAAACAGGTTCACATAAAACCAGCTAACGGCTCTTTTGAGTTTCCAAACCTCCCTTCTGGAACACATGAGATCTGGACATCAATTCTCGGATATCTCGACGATCTCAAAATGGTCAGTCTAAAAGAGAATGAAGAAAAACAAGTTGACTTCTACTGCAGAAAGAATGAAGCAGTTGAACCTCCTTGGGGATAACTCCATATTCCTAGGAAACTCAAACCTCAACTCTCATCCTTGAAATGCTTCATAGAAAATACTGTTTCATTAAACCATTTCAAGTATCTGATGGCGAAGGTGAGTCCAACTTTGCTGAAACCAAAGAGTCTAATGCTTTTAATCAGGTGCCTTAGATAATATCTCTTCCTTGAATAGAATGTTTGATAGGCTTCCCATTCTATTCTACTCAAAGTTTCTGTATCAAGACCGTTCTCGGATATGTTTCGAAAGAACATGGCATGGTCGGCATCAAGACCCAAAATGAAATTTAAGTATTTTCTGCATGTGCTGTATGTTTCGCCTGGAAAGCCAAACACAAAATTGGCTACACCAACTATCCGAGCTTTCTCTGCATTTCTGAACGCAGCTCTTACCTCTTTGCTGTCATTAATCATTTGAGACTCTAAGTTAAAGAACAAAGCGATGCAATTGGCTCTTTTCATCTTTTGCATCAGAGAAAGGGGGATATCGGTACGAGACAAGCATGCCCAAGAAACATCCAAATCTCTCTTGTAGAACGCTTCACATATCTTTTCAACTCTCCTCAAGTTCGCCATGAAACAATCATCCGATATGAAAACAACCGATGGATCATACTTCTCTGCAAGATATTCCATCTCATCGGCAAGACTATCGGGGGACCTGCATCTCCACGTATGTTGATACATTTCCGGAACAGCACAGAAACTGCAGTTAAATGTGCATCCTCGACTAGACGTCACCGACAGAAGCGGGAAAGAACTGAACAGTCGATATCTTTCTGTTGGGAAAAAATGCCACAGAGGAAAGGGCAACGCATCCAAATTCTTAATCTGTGGCCTCAACGCGTTTTCAATCACCTTACCTCCATCCCTATATGTTACGCCTTTTATTCCCTCAAAGGTTCCTCCTCTCTCGAGTCTCTCAATCAAATCGAGAAATGAATGTTCTCCTTCACCTCTTACAATTGCGTCAATGTATGAATTCCGCTGCAGTATAATTTCACCATGGATGGAGGGTTCAGGACCACCAAGAACTGTGACTAATCCTTCGTTCTTGGAGCTTCTCGCAACACTCAAAGCTTGGCTTACTCTTGTAATTGCACAATAAATGCCAACCAAGTCAGGTTTTTCTCGGCGAAGTACAAATTTAAGCTGACTTAAATCCATGTCCAGAGCAGACATGTCAATAATCCTGATTCTGTAGCCTTTTTGAGTCAAGAAGGCAGATAAATACGCAAGACCTACTGGAGGAAAATTGACCCCAAAAATCTTCGAGTAGAGTATATCGTCACTCTTCGGCAGGATCAGAACAATCTTCATTCCGCAACCTCTATACTCCTAACCTTAACAAGTCCAAACTAATGTCTAATCTGAACTTGTGGTTTATTGGCGTTGTGAGGGTTTTCCGTTAAATTGCTTTTTCCATCAACATAGGAATATCTAAGGTCTCAAGATTTGCCCTTTTAGCTACTCTTCGTAAGTTAGTGAAACACATTGGGCAGAACGTAAGTAATGTTGATGCGCCTGTTTGTCTAGCTTCTTCCGACCTGAATTTGGCTTGGTTAATCGCGTATTTAGCGTGGGATGTTCGAAGGAGCCCGCCGCAGCAGTTAGCATGGTTTTTAGTATGGTCCATCTCCAGCAATTTTACGCCAGGTATTGTTTCTATGATCTTACGTGGGCTCTCATATATTGAATGGAATCTCCCTATGTGGCAGGGATCTTGATATGTAACGGACAGTGACAATCTTTTCTTAAATTTAATCTTACCTTCGTCTATCAATCTCGCAAACAAGTCAGCCAGATGCACTATGGTAAAGTCCAACTTCCCAACAATTTTCGGATATTCTTCGTGAATCGTGGTGTAGCAACCCGGGCATGAGGTGAAAAGGGTTGTTGCCCCATAACTCGACATAATCTCTTCAAGTATCTTGACATTCTTCTCAGCAGTTTCTCTGAATGTCAATAGATCCCCTCCCCAATCACCGACCATTCCACAGCAAGGCTCTCTTGATCCCATTAGAGCAAATGGAAGTTTAATTTTCTGGAGAACGTTAACAATGGACGTAGCTATTTCGGGGCACCAGTATGATGCATAGCAACCCGCCATGTAGACATATTCAGCTTTTTTCGGAGGTTTATAGTTGACGGGAAGCCAGTTGGCTCGATCATCAGTTGGTTTGCCAAATGGATTTCCGTATTGATTAATCACTTTTTGTACTTCGGTATATTCCTTTGGTGGTCCTAAGCGGTTCTTAACGAAGTCAGTTCGCAAACCTTTCACTAGTTCTATGAAATCAATGCCAGCAGGGCAGACTTCTCTGCAGTATCCACAAGTGCTGCAGAAATACCAGTTATCCACCAAATCTTTTGGTAGTGCTTCCTCGCTCTTGAGGTAGTGTTTATGTGTCAGTATTTTTCCTCTTGGTGAATATGTTTCGAATTTCATCATTCGCTTTACTGGGCAGACCTCTCTACAAGAGCCACATAGAGCGCAAACGTAAAGATTCTCCATCAGGTTCTTCAAATCTCACAACCTCCTAATCGATTGTACTATCTTCCCATGCAAAATCGTTAAGTGGCATTACTCCTGCGACTCCTAAGAAAAGGACGTCAAGCCATGAAGGCAGATTGGCCATCATGCTCATTGAGAGCTTGAACATCCATGGAGGCATTGCACCACGCACGACCTTATAATGATTCAATAATTTCTTCGGATCAACAATTTCTTTTATCTTCAACATTTCTTTCATTTGTTCTTTCCCTAGTTTGGTCTCTGCGTACGGAAAATTGTGTACTCCAATCGAGTAAACCTGTCCTCCATGATTCGCTACATCTTTCAGTGTATTCATCATCAATGCTACAGTCTTAACAAAATGGCCTTTATTCCGCTCGTCTGTTAGAGCCATTGGCATCAAGAGCACTTGTCCGTCAGCTCCTAATATTGTAAAGATGCTCATATTCATCGTGTTCTCCTGTGCAATCTTATTCCACTTCCTAATAATGGTGAGGCCAGCCTCAACTGGGGCCAAGACTTCTAAAGGAATTAGAGCTGGACCAAGCTTTTTGAACAGAAGCTCAACCTTGAAGCGGCTCTCCCACTCATCATGGGCAACCTCGCCACCCAGATCTTTCCCGCCAAACTTGGCGCATACCTTCAAAAAGTTATCTTTGAGTTTTGAGAGTTTGGCTTTTGAGGAGGCTTCAAGAGCAACGAGAATCATAGCTTCTTCTTTTGGAGTCTTCTCTTCAACCGTTCGTAGGTTATCCAGGAACTGTCTGTCCATGAGATGTAAGGTATGGGGGATAACTTCTTCTTTAAGCAATTCATCCATCGCTTTCCATCCATCCTCAAAATCATTGAAAGCCACCGCTACAGCTTCAAAATCATCGCTTTTTGGGTAGATGCGGAGCGTAGCTTTAGTCACAATTCCAAATATTCCTTCAGCACCCACGAATATTGAATGATTATTAGCCTCTAAGTTTGTATTTGGAATGCCTTCAGATGCTGTATTAATTATCTTTCCGCTTGGTAAAACCACTTCCAAATCTAGGATTTGCTTTTCGATCGATCCGTATGTTGGAGCTCCTAAACCTGCACTTCCACCAGTGCTGATTAAACCACCTACAGTAGCTGTATAGGCGCTGGATGGATATATCCCTGGCTGGAACCCCTTCTTCGCTAGGAGATCTATTAATTCCTTCCATGTTATACCTGATTGAACTGTAATCGTCCTTTTTTCTTCGTCTAACTCTTGTATTTGCTTCATTCCTGTTAGGTCAAGCACAATTCCACCATTAACTGGGACACTTCCACCATAACCTGTAGAAGCACCTCCTCTAATAGTCACAGGAACATTGCGTTTATTGGCCAGCTCCATAATGGAGACAATCTGTTCTGTGGAACTCGGCGTAATGATGTAATCTGGCTTCCTGAAGCCATATAAACTGAAAATCTCTTGAGGCAAAGCTGCCATGTCGCTTGAGTAACATAGGATGTCCAGTTCTGAATCCGTGAAACTCTCTTTTCCCACGATCTTAATGAGTTCATCACTCAAGGTCGAATTATTTGGCAATTATGGTCCTCCAGTTTAGAGAGAATCAAGTTCTACAACGTATATTTAAGAGTAGCGTGTTTTCCTCATATCTTCTATTACCACTCGAATTCAC
>DAOWHM010000084.1 GCA_030641425.1 Candidatus Bathyarchaeota archaeon
CTGGCGAAATACTTCAAAGATCTCGGTTTTATCGGTGCTGTTTCTCTATCGATGGGAAAGAAAGGTGCAGATACTGCGGAAAAGGCAGCCAAGATACTTCTAGGTGGATACGACTACGTTTCGACGCGGAGAAACCGTTACACCGGAGAAGTGTCGATAGAGGAGAAGCCCCTTAAGGTTGGAGGAAAGGTCGCCATCTTTTTTGACGACATTATAAGTAGTGGCGGAACTATGATGAAAGCCGTTGCTTACGCAAAGAAACAAGGAGCAGTGAAAGTGTATTCAGCATGTGTTCACCCACTTCTGATGGCTAACGCTAGGGAGAAAATAATCAAGAGCGGGGCTAATGAAGTCGTAGGAACTGATACAGTACCAAGTGAAGTCAGCGTTGTTTCCGTGGCATCACTTATTGCAGAGGCCCTTATTCAGGAGCCTCCGCCTTAGTGCCCAGACTCTTCTTCCTTCTATCTGGAGAACATGATACTCTTCCTTTTGCTGAGTTAAAAGCCGCTTTGGAGAGTGAAGATCTCAGTTACGAAGAGATACAGACTCTGCCTCAAATACTGAGACTCAATACTTTTAGTGAAGCCGTAGAAGTTATCAAGGGGAGGGCCGCGTTGACAAGGGTCTGCTGTCGAGAATTATTCATCTGTCAAGCAACTCTCCCAGAGATAATTCGAGGAATACAGAAGGTTTCTCTCAATAAAGTGATCGACTATGGTGAAAGCTTCGTAGTGCGCGTTCGCAGAGTTGGGGAAGCTGCAAGAGAATTAGCAGGCATGTATTTAGAAAGGAAACTTGGCGAATTAATCATAGACAAAATTGATGGAGTAAGTGTTAACCTTAAACAACCTCAAAAAACATTCTTTGGCGTGATAACCGGTACAGCCTTTGTTTTTGGGTTAAAGCTTGCTGAGGTATCCCCAACCCCTTTCATGCTCAGACGACCGCGAAAACGTCCCTTCTTCCACCCATCATCAATGCCTGCAAAACTAGCTAGATGCATGGTTAATCTAGCTAGACCTAAAAAAGGTGACCTACTTTTAGACCCGTTCTGCGGCACCGGGAGTTTCCTAATTGAGGCTGGTTTACTAGGATGCAGGATAGTAGGCATAGATGCAAAGAGAAAGATGGTGAAGGGAAGCTCACATAATCTAATCTACTTCAACATCGATTACGAGGGCTTAGTAGTCGCAGACGCTAACCATCTACCGTTAACTAAAACTGACTGCATCGTCACAGATCCTCCCTATGGCCGGTCTGCATCGACAATGGGACGCACAACAAGAGAAATTGTCCAAGATTTTCTAGCAACTTCTGCGAGAACACTAACTAAAGGATCACGAATCTGCATAGCTTCTCCAAAATCCATTAACCTCACTAAAATAGCGAAGACCCGAGGGTTTAAGCATGTTCAATCCCACTTCGTTTATGTGCATAGGAGCCTTACTCGTGAAATTGTGGTGTTGGAGAAATAGATGAGTCTGCAAGTGATTTTTCTTGGAACAGCAGGAAGCATACCGACTTTAACCAGGTCATTGTCTGCTGTGGCGATTTGGAGGAAGGGTGAAGTGATTCTTTTTGATTGTGGCGAAGGTGTCCAACGTCAAATGGTGAAAGCGCATCTAGGCTTTAACAAGAAGATGAAGGTACTTGTAACTCACATGCATGGCGATCATATGCTTGGGTTACCCGGTCTAATACAAACGATGTCGTTGCTGGGGCGCACAAGAAAACTGGAAGTTTATGGCCCTTCAGATTTGAAAAAATTCGTAGATGCTATTGAACAGACTGTCCATTTTGCCCTTACATTCCCCTTGGACGTGATTAAAGTTGAAGATGAAGGACTTGTTTGCGAAGAGAAGGAATATTTGATTCAATCCGCTTGGGCAAAGCAT
Organism: Candidatus Bathyarchaeota archaeon; assembly: GCA_030641425.1. GTDB lineage: Archaea > Thermoproteota > Bathyarchaeia > Bathyarchaeales > SOJC01 > SOJC01. The sequence goes on from DAOWHM010000084.1 coordinate 1,899, forward strand.
TCGATCCCTGCCTTCGCCTATCGTTTCACTGAAAAACCTCGCCCAGGGAGATTCCACCCCCAGAAAGCTAGGGAACTCAACATACCAGAAGGAGCCTTATGGGGTCAACTTCAACGTGGAGTCGCAGTAAAGCTGAAAGACGGAGGAGCGGTCAATCCTGAAGAGGTGATTGGCCCATCTAGAAAAGGAAGAAGCGTTACCTATACGGGTGACAGCAGATCATGCGACTCTATAATCGAGTTGGCAAAGAATTCAGACTTGCTAATCCATGACTGCACATTTGATGACTCCCTTGAAGAAAGGGCTGCGAAGGATGGTCATTCTACACCTTCTGACGCGGCAAAGACAGCGTTGAGAGCTGAAACGAAACGATTGGTTTTAACTCACATTAGTGCCCGTTATAAAAAGCCTAACTTATTGTTGAGGCAAGCGAAGAAAACATTTTCAGAAGTTGTCGTGGCTGAAGACTTGATGAAAATCGATATACCCTTGGTTGATTTGAGTTAAGTGAAAAGTTTCTGTAGGGTTGTTATGCTCTCATGTAAGTGGTCGATGGATTCTACCATCACAAGTCCACTGAAAGGCGTGTTTTCAATGTCTTCCCTAAATTTGCTCCAATCTACAGAACCAAGGCCTATTCCAAGATGTTGGTCGTGTTCACCGTTGTTGTCATGTGCATGGATGTGGACGATTCTATCGCCAAAGCTTTCTATGAAAGCGTGTGTTTGACTGTTTATGTTTGAGTGACCAACATCAAGAACTAAGTCAATATCTTCTCCTAATTCGGTGAAGAATCGGGAGAATTGTTTGATGTCTTTTAGGAGAAACCCAAAGGGTTCAGGACAGTTTTCAATTGCGATGTTTACTTCGTGTTTCTTTGCAAGCCTAAGCAGTTTTCGAACAGACTCGATGTTTATCTCCCAGTCCATTCCAGGGTAGAAGTCGCTAATTCCTGTTCGAAAACCTGGGTGAAAGACTACTATTCTGCATTCAAGTTTGCCTGCGAAACCCATCGACTTACTTAGACGCTTCATAACAAAGTTCCGCATGTCTTCAGCTGGGGCTGCGATGTTGATATCGGCAAAGGGTGAATGCAACGTGTAAACTAGGGTGTGGTCTTCCGCAATCTTTGCGAGGGTTTTCACTCTTTCTTGGTCAAGTGAATGCCAACCGTCGTCCACGAGCTCCACGTGGTTCACTGATGCAGTTCGCAGTCTCTTACAAAGATTGGTGAATGGTTCACCTAAACAGTGAAGCATGGACAAACCGATATCTATCTTGCCCACATGATTGGCTCCTCTATGCTAATAAGGAGGTTGCATGCATCTCGAAACGTAATCATCCCCATGGCTCCTTCGTCGCCTAAGACGATGATCTTCATTTTCGGTCGCTCCTTGGGAAGATGATTGTAAAATGGTTTATAGGGTTTGCTTCAGCTGTCTTCTCTATTCATGGGGTTTTTGGCGTGAGCGATTCAATGAGCTCTTCTGGGTTCATACTTCGTATCTTAATTTTTATCGGTCCTAGAGGGCTTTCCCTAGCTGGCTCACAGAATGAGATGTGCCCCGCGTAGGCTACTTGCTTGTTGATGAAGAAAGTTATAGTGTTTCCCCTCAAGCCTTGATAGAGTACTGCTCTTGCCGCGGCTCGGATTTGTTCTCTGCGTAGGATGTAAGAGAACTTGGCGAGGATGTCTGAGCCTTCACCATGAGCCAAAAGAAGTTGGTGTGTATTTTTTTTCTTCTCTTCAAACTCTAATTCGCCAAAGATGTTTTCCACAGCTTGTCTTACTCTGCTTGAGTCTTCAGTGGGATTAACTTCAACTTGAATGTCGACTTCTTCCATGTTTTGTCACATCTTTCAAGAATCTTCTAACTTCATCTTCAAGGTTTTTCTTCTTCTTTTCGTTCACTATCATGCAGCCTGCACTAGCGATTACGTTGCCTAGGCCAATGTGGAGTTCTCGCTGGTCTCGTTCAGAGAAAGTCTCCCAGTTGACGGGGTCGTCGCCTCTCTTTCGTTTGAAGAGTCTGTTGAACCGTGTTTCCGGAGATGAGTGGATTGCGAGAAGCCTGAATTGGGGGAAATAATTTTTCAGTTTATCTACTTCGAATAAGCTGCGAATACCATCAACGATTACAACTTCTTTTTGGGTTTTTTGAATTTTTGGAACGCAGCGTTCTGCTACTGCGGCAGGTCCACCTTCTTGGCGTAGCTCTAACATAACTTTGCCAACGTTTTCTGGTGAAGGTTCTACGCCTCGGAGCTCGGTTTCCTCTCTCACTTCATTACCCATAACGACGATGCCACAGCCCATCTCCTGAGCAACCCTAATCACGACTCCTTTTCCAGCCCCAGGCATTCCTGTAACACCAATAACGATCTTGGCCATAGCCTAATCACCGTTGATTCAGAACAATTACCTTTAATCAAAAGTTCTTATAAATGCTGCATGTTGAAACTATGAGGGAAGGACCTGAAATGGCAGGATCAATTCGCAGCTTCATTGCCTTTGATATTGACGACGAAAAAATCTTAAGCCGATTTGCGTCAGTGCAGGAGAAACTTGCGTTATCCGGTGCTGATCTGAAACTTGTTAAAACCCAGAACATCCACATTACGATGCGGTTCTTAGGAGACATATTTCCCAATATGGCAGAGAAAATTAGCGATCGGATGGAAGAGTTAGTTTTTTCCCCTTTTAATGTGGAGATTAGACGAGTGGGAGCTTTTCCATCAATAAAACGTCCTCGTACAATTTGGGCTGGCATCCAAGAAGGAAGCAGGGAGCTTGAAGACATTTATAACCAGATGGAAGTTAACCTTTTTAGTTTAGGGTTTGGAAAGAGTTCAAGAAGGTTTTCTCCTCACATCACGATTGTGCGGGTGAGAACAGGTCGTAACAGAGGAGAGTTGACAAGATGCCTGCAAGAAGTTGCTGACTTCGAATTTGGAGTAATCAAGGCGGATTGTTTGAAATTGGAGAAGAGCGTTCTGACACCCAATGGGCCTATATACTCGACTTTGAAGGGCGTCCAACGATGAGAATGTGATAGGCGTTTGCTATGAACTCGGAGCTTAAAACAATTCTATCAGAGGTTCTGCGAAGAACTACCCCTAGTCCTGATGAGAGAAACCGTGTTTTCAAGTTGGCAGAGAAGCTCAAAAGCAGATTAGGGAAAGCTGCAGAAAGAGAGGGAGTTGAAGTTGAAGTCCGCGTGGAAGGCTCAGTCGCTAAAGACACTTGGCTGAGGAAATCACCTGACATTGATATATTCATGTTAGTTCCTCCTACAGTGCCCAGAGAAACCTTTGAAACCCTCTATCTCAAGATAGCAAAAGCAGCCACAAAAGATGCAAAGCAAGTTGAACGATTTGCTGAACACCCTTACTTGGAAGCAACAATCGACGGAATTCTCCTTAACTTAGTTCCCTGCTATCACGTGAAGAAAGGTGAGTGGATGAGCGCCACTGATCGCACTCCATTCCACACTGACTATGTGAAAGCATTGCTTAACGATAACCTTCGCGGTGAAATTCGACTCTTGAAGCAATTCATGAAGGGGATTGGAGTATACGGTGCAGAGATTAAAGTAGGAGGGTTCAGTGGCTACCTCTGCGAACTTCTAATACTTTATTACAGCTCTTTCAAACGTGCCCTCGAAGCCGCCTGCAACTGGAATGCTGGACAATCCATAGATATTGAAGCTTACTATAAAGATGAAGTGAGACAGTTGAAGAGTATCTTTCAGGAACCTTTAGTCATAGTTGACCCGGTTGACAGAGAAAGGAACGCGGCGTCAGCTGTGAGACTACAAGCATTAAACGTGTTTATGGCAGCCTCGCGGAGGTTCTTGACGGCACCAAGCGAGAGTTTCTTTTATCCTCTTGAGACAAAGCCTTTCAGCTCACATGAACTCATGGAATCCTTTCAAAAAAGAAGGACAAGTTTCATTTTTGTGAGATTCGAGAAAGTAAATGTTGTGCCAGACGTTCTTTGGGGGCAGCTCTACAAATCGCAGAAATCACTGCGGAAATTTGTTAGTCGCCACGGGTTCAACATAGTTCATGATGCCGTTTGGAGCGACGAGAAGAACCTCAACTTTTTCATCTTCGAGTTAGAGCATAAAGATCTGCCAAGTTTAAAGAAGCATCTTGGACCACCCTTGGTAAAGAAAGAGGACTGCAAGAGCTTTCTTAAGAAACATCTCGAATCAGATCGCACACTGTCAGGACCCCAAATTGAAGGTGGACGATGGATTGTGGATATAACAAGAGAATACACAGCTGTAGAAGATCTGCTTGCAGCACACCTGAGACATGGACGAAGAGGGCTAGGGATTGCTGAACACATCGCTCATGCTATAGAATCATCCCTCAATATTCTAGTCGACAAATAAGTCCTCAAACGGTAACCACCA
>DAOWHM010000023.1 GCA_030641425.1 Candidatus Bathyarchaeota archaeon
ATAATCTTCAATTGTCAATGTGCGAGTTCTAATCTGATTCAACCATAATCCCTACCGCTTGGGTGCCTTCTTTTACCGATAATAGAAGGGTCAAAACACGTTTAACTTTTGCAGACAATTTTGTGAGAGGAAACGATGATTTGCATATGCCTTTGACTGTAGCGACTTTAGTACGGCTACATTTATTGAGAAGAAATTAGTTACTGAGCGAGTGTTCCTGCCCTGTTTTTCCACCTTAGATTGCTCGGAGGTCAATATTTCGATGTCAGCGTCCACATCTTCAGTAGGTAGATGATATTATATGAGGCATGAACAGTCAATTAGCTGATTGTTGCCATTTCACGTTGTGTGAAACAAGGAGATGATGTTATTGAAGTTTCTTGCAGACAGTATGTTGGGAAAATTAACTCGTTGGCTTCGCATGTTGGGTTATGACACGACTTATGCAGATAACCTTGATGACAAGAAACTGGTTGAGATGGCGAATGCTGAAGAACGTATCCTTTTAACGAGAGATTCCGAGCTTTATAGATTTGCTAAAGCTAGAGAGGTGCGTGCGTTCTTCGTTGAAGAAAGGAGTAGATCTGAACAGCTAGCAGCATTATCTCGACAATTTAACTTATCACTGGAGCTCAATCCTGACATCTCCAGATGCCCTCTGTGCAACGCAGATATTTCTCCTGCAAGAAAGGACTCAATCTGTGAATCGATTCCGGAAGCCACTGCACGTGTATGTGAAGAGTTTTGGAAATGTGTAAATTGTGGGAAAATCTATTGGCGGGGGGCTCATTGGAAGAAGATAGTTGAGACGTTGAGGAATGCAAACAGCATTCTTAAAGACGGGTAAACTATTCCTCTTGCAGGAGCCATTTAAGTGGCACATCTTGGAATGTGCCATCTGGCAGTGTTCTACGGATGGTCATAGGTAGAACTCCGCTCTCAAGCTCCTTAATTGCAAAGTCAATCGGACTAGAAAGGGTGGACGGCTCTATAAGAATAGGTGCACCCATAGCGATTTGCAGCGCTCTGGCACCTACTATTCGAGCCTTCTCAAAGCGAGTTAGCTTTGGTGGACCAATTTTAATTCTATTGTGTGAAGACGTCTCCTTGAGACTCCTAGACTCCTGGGGGCATACCGCCCATGCCGCCCATACCGCCCATACCGCCCATACCGCCCATACCGCCTGGTCCTCCAGGAGGTCCAGGGGGCATTTTTGCTTTACCGCCAGCGATTATATCATCTATCTTAAGGATCAGTGTTGCAGCTTCGGTTGCAGATTTTATAATTTGCTTTTTAACGGCTAAGGGTTCGAATACATCAGCTTTATTCATGTCACCTATTTTTCCATTGAAGACATCGACGCCGACCCAGATTTTTCCTTTTTCGTGGCTTGCTCTTAGTTCGGATATGATGTCGATTGGATCTAGTCCTGCGTTCTCAGCTAATGTAATTGGAACTGCCTCGAGTGCTTCTGCGAATAGTATCACTGCTAGTTGCTCTCTTCCAGGAAGTGTTTCCGCGTAGTCCTTTAGTGTCCTTCCTACTTCGAGTTCTGGCGCTCCGCCCCCTGCTACTATTTTCGGTTCCTCAACTACATCTCTTATTACGCATAGAGCGTCATGTAGTGAACGTTCTGCTTCGTCGACAATTCGTTCTGTGCCTCCTCGAATTAGAATCGTGACTGAGTGAGGGTTCCTGCAGCCTTCGATAAAGGTCATCTTGTCATCGCCTATCTTGCGTTCTTCTACGATTGCGGCATAGCCGAGATCACTTTTTACGATGCTGTCCAAGTTTGATATAACATTTCCATTGGTAGCCTTCGTCAAGCCTTCCATATCTGACTTCTTTACTCGTCGTATGACCAGGATTTTCTTTCTTGCCATGAAATGTTGGGCTAGGTCATCAATGCCTTTTTGGCATATTACTACGTTTGCTCCTGTTTTAGCGACTTTGTCTACCATCGTTTTCAGCATATTTTCTTCTTGTTTTAAGAAGGCTTCCATCTGGTCTGGGCTTTCTATGTTAATTTTTGCGTCGAATTCAGTCTTTTGAATCTCTAGGGCTATATCGAGTAGGGCTATCTTTGCGTTTTCAACTCTCTTTGGCATTCCGGGATGGACTACTTCTTTGTCGACTATTATGCCAGTTATTAGTTTTGAGTCATTGATTGATTCGCCAGGCTTCTTTTGAATTTTAACGTCGTCTAGGTCAGCTTTGTATTTGGTGCCAGTTTTCTCTGCCACTGAGAGGATGGCGTTGACTGCTAAGTCTGAGAGGTAGTCACGGTTTTCTGCGACTATTTTGCTTGCCATTGAGGTCATGGCGATCTTCTTGAGGAATTTTTTGTCTTTAGGTTTCACTTCTATAGCTATCTTTTCCAATCTTTCCAATGCTTTTATGGATGCTTTCTTGTATCCATCTATGATTATTGTTGGGTGGACATTTTTTCGGATAAGTTCTTCAGCTTTTCCTAGGAGTTCACCTGAAACGACTACTGCTGTTGTGGTTCCGTCGCCAACTTCATTGTCTTGAGTCTTTGCTACTTCCACCATCATCTTCGCTGCTGGATGCTGGATGTCCATCTCATCTAAGATTGTTCGTCCATCGCTTGTAATGGTGACATCGCCAAAGCTGTCGACGAGCATTTTGTCCATGCCTTTGGGGCCGAGTGAAGATTTCACCGTTTCCGCAATGATCTTCGCAGCCATGATATTGGCGTGTTGAGCGTCTCTTCCTTTTGATCGTGAAGAGCCTTCACGTAGAATTAGTACGGGTGTTCCACCAAATTCTGGTTGTGCCAATTTCCTATTCACCTGTTTATCTTGCGGAACACAAAAAATGAGCTTCACAATATAAGCTTTTCTAAAGTATCCATTCCTTGAGGGGAGGAATGTTCGTGGCCTTCAATGATTCCACGGAAAAAAGGGAGGATTCTAGGGTCCCGTCGTAATTATGTCTTCTTCAGGTGGCGGAGTTTTGATGAGTCCTTGTTTCATGAGTTGATGAGTTGATTCTCTGGCGTTCTTGATGATTGACACTGCTCTTTCCCATAATTCTTGTTTGGTGGGTTTTATGCGAGCAATGCCTTCTTTTATGCATTGTAATGCGCAAGCGACTGCTTCACGTGGGAAAACTTCCCATTCTTCCATTCGGGGAGCGATATCGTTTTCGTGAATACCTCTTTCTTCTGCAAAACGCGCCAGTTCCATTGCTGCAGCTACGCACATGTCGTCAGTTACTGTCGTTGCCTTGACATCGAGGACTCCTCTGAAAATTGCTGGAAAGCCCAAGCTGTTATTAATTTGGTTGGGGAAGTCGCTCCGCCCAGTGCCTACTATTCGGGCGCCTGCCTCTTTGGCTTCCCAAGGCCAGATTTCTGGGATGGGGTTGGCGCATGCAAAGACTATGCTGTTTGAAGCCATCTCGCCTATCCATTCTTTCTTAATTGTACCTGGACCTGGTTTGCTGGCTGCTACGACAACATCTGCTCCTTTAAACGCTATTGTGATGTCGCCAGTTCGCCCTTCACTATTGGTCTTTTTGGCTAATTCAAACTTCCAAGGGTTTTCCTGTTTTTGTTCTTCCAAATCGCGTCTTCCCGCGTGGAGAATTCCCTTCGTGTCGACTAGTATCAAGTTGCCGGGCTTGAAGCCAGCTCGGAAGAGCACATAAGCTGTGCGAGTATTAGCTGAACCGACACCTACCAGAGTCACTAAAGCTTCGGATGGTTTCTTACCAACAATTTTGAGAGCGTTCAGTAATCCAGCTAGAATTACTGTTGCAGTTCCTTGCTGGTCGTCGTGCCATACTGGTATGTTTAGGTTTTCACGCGCCTTATCCAGCACATAAAAGCATTTTGGCTTGCTTAAATCTTCCAGATTTATTCCACCAAACGTTGGTTCGATGAGTTCGCAAACTCGTATGATTTCATCAGGATCCTTAGTGTTAAGACAAATGGGAAATGCATCAACACCACCTAGATACTTGAAAAGCAAGGCTTTGCCTTCCATAACAGGCAAGGCTGCGCTTGGACCGATATCACCTAAACCAAGGACTCGAGTTCCATCAGAAACTACAGCTACATAATTCGCTCGGTTTGTTTGGCTCCATACTTCATCTGGGTTCTCTTTAATCCTACGGCAAGCTGCTGCTACACCTGGCGTGTACCATATCGCAAAATCCGCTGGACTACGAATAGCGCATTTGGGCATAATCTGGGCTTTACCTCCATAAAAACTATGGTAGGCGACGGCCAGTTTCGCTGGACGTTTCGCTTTCTCAAGCAACTCTTCAACTGTAACCTTTTTCTCTGTCATAGTTATCATTTCTCCCTCAATTGTGAGAGAAATAGTGGCTTAACACCTAGAACATTTAAACATTATGGAAGAGCCAAACTTTCCCTAAAAAATTACGATAAAGTTGATATTATGCTCTGTCCTACTAACAACAGACTTTCACATAGAAGGTAAAAGTAATGACCCAGCCAAGAAGACGCTTCATTTTTCATTGGACAACTCCAAAGAATTTTTTAGCTATCATACTCTTCATTGTCCTCATTGGATTACTAGAATATACCATCAACATCACTCTAGCTCCAAACTTACGGAAAGCTCCAAACATAATTCTACCACTGATCAACACGACAATCAGCCCCTACTATCATCTCCTCCCAGCAGCAGTAATAGTAAGCCTAACCTCATGTTTCATCCACCTCACAACGCATACGGCAACCAGGTCAACAAGGATCCAGCCACCAAAAGTCACGCGCCGCCCCAGAAGGAAACTTCGATTCAAGACCATCCGCCAATCTTGGGGGAAAATCGCCAAAGCGGCAAAGAGAATCAAAGGCAGAATTATGCGAAACTCACTCATAGCCTACATCGAAAAGCGAGTAGCCTTGGCAAAAGCCCTCATTAGAAGCGCTGCAACTGTTGCAGTTACCTTCATCATTGTAGTGTTGTTAATCAATATTTTAACTTACCCAAAACTCGCACCAACGGCAGTAACTAGCTTTTTCACTTGGAACCAAGGCTTTTTGAACTTCGTGATTGCGACAATGAGAGCCTCCGAAGCTATCGTAAACGCAATTCCTCCAATCGGTACACTAGCAGCATCGTTACACAATGTCTTGACTAACATTGCACCTGCTTTCCGTCAAACACTTGAAGGAGCAACATCCGGACTGACAAACAACTTTGTATCTCTCAGTCCAATAGGAAAATACTTGTTGGCCCAAAACATCGCTGTTTGGATTGTTATCACTGTTACACTTCTTTACACTCGATTCGTTAAGATCAGTCGTCGATAAAGAAGCGATTCTATACAAGAACACTTAGAAACCGCAAATGGAATGTTCCGATGTTCAATAAAAATTTCAGCCACAGATGCTGACGATAAGTTTTTGTTAGCGAGCATATGGGAATAGAGTGGTGGACTATTATTGGTAAGACTGAAGGGCTTCCAGAAACTCATGTCAGTTGACGAAGCGTTATCAAAATTTTTTAGCAGGCTTCAGCTCAAAAGATTGACTTCCACTCAAGTTCCCCTGAAGGACGCTCGGGGCAGAACAACCGCTAAGAACGTCATTGCAACGATTGATTTACCATCCTTTCATCGATCAGCTGTTGATGGATATGCCTTAAAGGCGAGAGACACTGTTGATGTTTCACAATATCATCCTAGAAGTTTCCGCCTAGTCGATAGGGAACTTTTAGGAGAGAGAGAACTAAAAGAGGTTTGGACAGGGAACCCTATTCCAGAGGGCGCTGATTCCGTTGTGATGTTAGAGTATACGGAGAAAACTGATGGTAAAATCCAGATCCTTACCTCTCTCACACCAGGGGCGAATGTTTCTCGAAAAGGAGAAGATGTAAAGAAGGGAGACGTGGTGGTGGAGTCAGGGTTGCGACTGAGACCTCATCATTTAGGTCTGCTGGCTGCCTTGGAAAACACAGAAGTTGCGGTTGTCAGAAAGCCTAAAGTCGCCCTGTTGGCAACTGGCAACGAATTGGCACCACTGGGAGCCCAATTGAAGCCAAACCAGGTGGTGGAGGTCAACAGCATAATCCTGTCAAACTTGTGTTCTGAGCTTGGAGCGGAGAGCCACAGTTTAGGTATCGCAAGAGATAATGAGGATGAGCTCAGGGAAAAAATCAGCGAGGGACTGGAAATAGCGGACTTGGTACTAACAACTGGGGGAACAAGTGTGGGCATACATGACCTTGTTCCAAGTGTAATCGAACAAATAGAGTCCAACGCCATGGTTGCACATGGAATAGCGATGCGCCCTGGAATGCCAACTGCTATCGCCGTCGTTCATAAGAAACCGGTAATAATCCTGTCAGGCAATCCTGTTGCGGCATCAGTTGGGTTCGAGGTTTTTGCTCGTCCAACGATCCAAAGACTGTTGGGAATAAAGGAAGAGAGCAGAGCGAGGTTGATGGCGAAGTTGACCAGAAGGGTTGCAGGGGTCTTAGGAAGGCGGGTCTTTCTTCGAGTGAAAGCCATCGAAAAAAACGGTTGTTTCTTGGCTGAGCCCATTCGTATTAAGGGTTCTGGCATAATCACGACAATGACGAAGGCGAATGGCTATGTAGTAATTCCAGAGGATAGGGAAGGGCTTAGAGAGAACGAACCCGTTACAGTTCACCTTTTCGACACGGTAAGGAAAGGGCGGTAGATGTTTAGGAAGCTTCTCAGTCTCGATCAAGCAAAACAGAGGATTGAAGAGCATTTCAATCCACAACCTCTCGGAACCATGGATTTACCATTGATGGATGCTGTTGGTCTTGTATTGGCAAGAGACATTACATCGTCCATTGATGTCCCACCCTTCAATCGCTCGACCGTTGATGGCTATGCTGTATCCGCGGAAGACACCTTCGGCGCTGACGAGGATAACCCAGTAACACTGAAGGTCAGAGGTAGTGTCAACATAGGTGAACTCGCAGAGTTGTTGGTTGGACGAGGAGATGCAGTAGAGATTGTTACTGGTGCTCCACTTCCAGCTGGAACTAATGCGGCTGTCATGCTGGAGAATACATCGCAGAAGAACGAGAGAATCTCCATCTTCAAACCTGTTTCAAAAGGTGAGAACATGATGGCTCTTGGCTCAGACATTCAGCAAGGCGATACAGTGCTGAAACAAGGAGTTGTCTTGTCTTCTCGCGAGATGGGGGTAATTGCCGCATTAGGACAGGATCGAGTGGAAGTGTTTAGGAGACCCAAGGTTGCGATTCTCTCCACAGGAGCTGAGATTGTTGAGCCTGGCAAATCTTTGCCTCCTGGTAAGATCTATGACATAAACACTTACGCTTTGATTGCGGCTGTCAAAGAAAGTAATGGAGAAGTAGTCAGTTTTGGGGTTGTCCCAGAGGACGATGTGAATATGCTGGAGGCAAAGCTGAAGGAAGCATTAGATGCTGCCGATGTTGTCATTACGTCAGGAGGGGTCTCTGTTGGACCTAAGGATCTGGTTCCAAAAATTATAGATAGACTTGGGAAGCCAGGTTTGGTAATTCATGGAGTTGCTATCAAGCCGGGAAAGCCAGTTGCAGTTGCAATTGCGGATGGAAAATTGATTGTCTCTCTTCCAGGTCACCCCACCTCTTCGCTCTTAGTGTTTACTCTACTTGCTCAACCTATCCTCCTTAAGATGAGTGGTAGAGGAAGAAAGTTGCGTAATATTCTGAAGGCTACGACTGCTGACAGATTCTTTTCCGCTCGGGGGCGGAGAACCTTCATCACCGTAAATGTCTCCCAAGATAGTGATGGACATTGGGTGGCTTCTCAGGCTTCCACTGGCCAGTCAGGCGCCATCACCACTTTGGCGAATGCAGATGGATACGTTGAATTAGCTGAAGACCAACAGTTTATTGATGTTGGAGAAGAGGTTACTGTCTACCTCTTCAAAAACTCGTTATGAAGAGCTCTATTTCAGCTCTCCTCTCTTTGCAGCCACGTATATGGTTGCTACCCAAGTTAGGACTAAATAGATTGTCCATGTGAGCACAACAACCCAGTTGACGGACCCTTGGTTGATTGCAGATTCTTCCAAGTGAAAGTTGAGCATAAAGGAAGCGTAGGTTGTTACAATAAAAAGCAACCCGACGACTAGCCACAAGGACCATTTTTCTAAACGGTATATCCCGATTGCTGAGATCAAGCTTAGGAGAGCAATCAACGCAACATGAGGTGGATTGAAACCATTCGTACTCAATATTATGATGTTCCCGATTCCTGCAATCAGATAGAAAACAGTGAATAGTAGGAAGCCATTTTGCGTCAATCTTGAACTTAAACCCATTCCCGAACCTTCTCATTCAACTATTATTACAACAATGGAATGACTGAAAACTTAAGGTTTTTCAATCGAATTGAGCATGAGAAGCCCGCGCCTTTTAAGCTTTATCCACGCACATAATCGAAAAGCAGACCCAAGCAGAGTAAACAATTTTCTTGCTCAGTCATCCAGCATATGCATGCACTGACTTTCGCTTCTTAATTCCCAGAGAAATCCCGGTAAGGATTATCTGTGATCCACTATACACGCGTTACGTCTGAAATTGTTTCGAGAGATATTTAAGGGCTCAAACGATGATATGGTGCATCTCTGATTCAACTAGAGAGAGGTAGTTTGGTTGAAGTTGCTGCTTGACGAGATGTACGCCGGATTGAGGGAATATTTCGAGATATTAGGATGGAACGTGCTGACCGTTCAGGAGGTAGACCTACAAGGAGCGAAGGATAAGGAAATTGTTGAATATGCAAAGAAGAAGAATTTACTCCTCATAACTCAGGATCAAAAACCAGCAGAGTTGGCAGATTTAATGGGAGTAAAACATGTACTGATCTCAAACGCCTTAATTGCCAAGATGGCAGATGCAAAAATAAGAGAGAAATACCCTGCC
>DAOWHM010000086.1 GCA_030641425.1 Candidatus Bathyarchaeota archaeon
AGAGGATTCGTCTTGAAAGCATCCAGAGGAAAATACAACTTGAGCAACGACGGTCGAAAGATGCTGAACGCCACAGCAACGATATACAAGGAATCAACCCAACGAGAGAAGAAAAAACGAGAGCAACTAACAAGACGCTACACCAAAGGATTAATCGAGGAAAAACAATTGAATAAAAAACTAATTACCAAAAAAGCAGAATACCAACCTTGCTGGCTGTCCTATACAGGCGCAATGGCTGGATCACTAAAAGCCTTAGAAACAAATTGCGATATTGTTGACGTAGGAGGCTACTCAGGCTACGCATTCATCATAAATGTTGCCAAAGGCCAGACATGCCCCTCAGGACCAACCGCCCTACCCCTCCAAACATGGAAACAAATAATCAAAGGAACCGAAAGTCTAGGATGGTCAATAGAACAATACGAATACCCCAAATCCTATCCCGCTAAAGAAGGCGAACCCACTCCTGAAGAGATAGAAACAGTGCGAAGACTATTCGAGAAAATCAAAAAGGAAATAGATGAGCGAGACAGACCTGTCGTACTCTGGGGACTAGCGGCACCTGAATACGGAATCGTCAAAGGATATGAAAAAAACTCGTACTTAGTAAGCACCTTCAAAAGATTATCAAACCCTGAGCAAGAAGAAGACCCCATACCTTTCCACGAACTAAAAGCTCCTGGCTGCATCGACGCTTTCTTCTTCCAAAACCGAGTCAAACCTGACCCCCTATCAACCGACACAAAAGCTCTTGAAAGAACCCTCAACTTCGCCACAGCTAATATGCCAATTCTTAAAAACTATGTAGCAGGTCCACCGGCGTTAAGCGAATGGGCAGACGTTCTGGAGAACCTTCCGGAAAAAGAGCAGAACTACATGGGCAACAGCTATGTAGGAGCTTGTGTCGCAGAAGGTCGATGGATAGCTGCTGAATTCCTGAAACGAATGGCAGAGAAACCCGTCGGACAAAAAGCAAGAGGTCTAGAAGAAGCTGCAAAACATTATGAAAAAGGAGCTCAGCTGATGAAGAAATTCACAGAGATCTTTCCATTCAAGTTTCAAGGAGAAATGAAACCAGCCGATCGAGTTGAGGGAGCAAGAATCCTCAAAGAAGTTAAGCTTTCAGAAGAAAAGGCAATAAGTCACATGAGGAAAGCAGTAAGCAATTTGAAGGCATCCTAAAGCAAAACGAGTCGCGGAGGATATTAAGAAAGCGACTTGAGTCTCACTTTCTTTTGGTGCAAGGGTAACGTTCTCGGGTTAGAGATTCCAGGGCTCGTTCAAAGATTTCAAGAGTATTCCTATCATAGAGACAGTAGACCACTCTTTCCAGTTTTGTGGGTCCTTCTAAGTACGCAATTGTGGTGGCTAGCATTATTGTGGCACATCGATCTTTTGGAAACCCGAATATTCCTGTACTGATTGCCGGGAAGGCAATGCTCTTGAGATTGTACTTGTCAGCCAAGATCAACGAGTTCAAAGTAGCATCCTTAAGTTTTTCGTCTTCATGTTCTTCGCCACGTCGTGGACCAACAGCGTGAATCACATGTTTCACTTTGAGGTCACCTCCTGTGGTAATGACTGCCCCGCCAACGTGGGTTCCACCTATCTTGTCGCATTCTTCTTGAATCTTCGGACCACCTTTACGTTTTATTGCTCCTGCTACTCCACCACCAAGATGGAGTGCTGTGTTTGCCGCGTTAACTAAGGCATCGGTGTTAACCTCAGTAATGTCTCCCATTACTAACTCCAGTGTAGTGTTGTTGATCTTGACTTCCATAGAAACGCCCACTACTGAAATTTGCTATGTTTTCTAGATTTCAATTTAACGGTCAAAGCCGGTGTTCATAATTCTGTAACCTCGATGAAACGGTAAATATCAACTTAAAGCATTTAATCCAAAATCAACAAATGTATCTGATGAGTTGACTTTCCTTTTGATAAGTCTAGAAGACCTCTTAAAAAGTGAGATGGTGAATCAGGCAGACTTAGTTCAGTTACGAGGTCAGAGAAGAAGGCTGATCACCTGCACCGTCAAGAATGGTGTCATCAACGATTTCTCAAATATCAGCTTGAGCGGTGGGAGCGCAAGAGTTTTCGTTGACGGGAGATCTTGGGGTTTCAGCTCTACAAACTTGCTTAACCCTGAAAACGTCAAGCAAATGCTAAGACAGTCCTTAAAGCTCTCTAAAGCTTCATTGAAACTGAAACACAAGAAGCTCACTCTTAAGCCAATCCCCATAGTGAACAGGAATGAGTCGACCCCAACTCGAAAGCCCTTACAAGATTTTTCTATGGAAGAGATTGCAGAGATTCCTTTAGAAGCTTACAGAGGAGCGAAAGACCTAGGAGAATATGTCGCCGACATAAAAGCTACATTCATCGCAATAGAGGACGACCGACTTTTCCTGAGTTCCGAAGGCTCACGCATACACCAGAGCAATACCCGAGTACTGCTTTTTATTGATGTACTAGCGAAACGAAATTCTCTATTCTGCCCCGCATCAGAAAATCTAGGACACACAGGAGGAATGGAACTCTTCGACGAAACCTCTCCATATTCATTGGGGAAATCGGTTGCAGAGAAAGCAATACGCCTTCTAGATGCAAAAACTCCTCCAGCCGGAAAGTTTCACGTGGTTGTAGACCCAACTCTCTGCGCAACCATGCTTCACGAAGCAATTGGACACCCATTAGAGGCTGACTTAGCCATGTCCAGCGGGGGTTTTGGAAACCAGATGGGGGAACTAGTCTCTTCCGAACTCATGACAATATACGATGACGGTCATACGTTAGGTGGTTTAGGCTATTTTATCTTCGACGACGAAGGAGTTGAATGCAAACGAACCTACTTGATTGAGAACGGCGTGCTGACTTCTTTCATGCATGATAGGACAAGCGCTGCCTGTGCCGATGTTTCTCCAACTGGTAACGCTCATGCTTGGGACTACAGTGTAGAGCCCCTAATTAGGCAGACCAACATCGGCATTGAAGCAGGTGATTTTTCGTTAGAGGATATGATCGAGGGTGTCAAGGAGGGGCTCTTCCTTGAAGGCACTTTTGGTGGGCAAGCAGATGCCAATGCGGATTTCACCTTTGGCTTCCAAAGTGCAAGTCGGATAAGGAAGGGAAGGTTCGTTGAGGATTACCGAGGCGCAAACGTGGCAGGAAACGCCATTGAAGTCTTCAAAACCATCGATGCAGTGGGCAAGGGGGTAGTTCTGCGCCCCGGTGCATGTGGCAAGAGCCAATTCGCGCTACAAGGTCGTGCTGTTCCTGCAATTCGCTGTGAAATGATGGTTGGAGGAACGGGAGGGCACTAGAAGTGGAGCTAGACTGGAGCTTTCTGGGAAATGCAGTTCACAAGGTTGTCAGAAAACTTGAGAAGAAGAATTTGACCCATGTCGAAGCCTTCTATACTTACACAAAGACAACTGAGGTTACAATAAGGAACTCCGAAGTTTTAACGCAGAACAGAATGGACGACTCAGGTGTGGGGTTCAGAATCGCGGTCTCCGGGAGCAAAGTTGGATTTGCGTGCACAAATGTCATGGAAGAAGAGGCAATTCTAGAAGCTGGTGAGAATGCATTAGCTATTGCCAAGGTCAGCCCTGAGATTCCTAATTTCACTCTTCCTCAAGGTCGCAGTCCACCAAAAGTGAAGGGATTATTTGACCCAGCAGTTGCTGCTATTGATATTGGAGAAGCAGTGGACGCCGCAAATAGAGCTATCATTGCGGCTGAAGGATTTGACAAACGAGTCATCGCAAAGGATGGACGCTTTCTTTACGAATCTGGATGGCGAGGAATCATAAATACTCAAGGAGTTGATTTTGAAGAGCGTGGGACAAGAGTTGTAGCCTATCTTGGAGGTAGTGGAAAGCAAAACGGTGAAGTAACTGGCAGCTGCTATTACCTTATCCTAGGGAGGACAGCAGACCTAGAACCTGAAAGGCTCGGGGAAACCGTTGGGAAAAAGGTCATCAACATGCTCAATCCTCGACGTCTGGAGAGCTTTCAAGGTTCAGTGATCTTCAGTTCTGAAGCAGTCTCCTACCAACTTTTTGAAGTGTTGACAGAGGCACTGAAAGGAGACGCAGTGTTCGCTGGAAGTTCCGTTTGGGCTGGCAAACTCAGCCAATCTGTTGCCTCTAAGATTCTGACTGTGGTGGATGATGCTTTGATTGGTGGAGGTTTCGCTTCTAGGAGTTTTGACGGAGAAGGTTGCGCTTCGCATAAAACTCCTCTCATCACCAAGGGCAAACTTGCAGGATACCTACACGACGCTACATCAGCCAACGTTTTAGAGACGAGAAACAGTGGGAATGCCTCTCGATTTCCAGGCGGTTTCGACATGATTCGCTCGATAATTGGGGAAGGCTACAGAACCAGACCTGAAATATACCCTTCAAACTTAACGATTCAACCAGGGAATAGTACAAAAGATGAACTAATCACTGAAATCAGAAAAGGCATACTTGTCGAATCCATGGCCGGCTTCCCTCAAGCAGGATCCGGAGTCATCAGCACCCAGCTCTCCCAAGCTTTTTTCATAAAAAATGGCGAAATCATAAACCCAGTAAAGAACGGAATGGTATCTGGAGTAGCATTTGACTGGTTCAAGAAGATCTCCCAAGTCAGCAACGACAGCAAACAATTCCCAAATGCCATCGTACCCTCACTTCTCGTAGAAGACGTGAAAATCATTGGAACCTAACCACATCTACAAAAAAAGCTGAAAGACCTCAGAACTTTAGTTGAGTTAGCTTTACCAACCTGACGGTACTCTATTGTCATAGACAACCTCCTTGGCTCCAAGGAAAAGACCTAGTTCCTCGATCATATCAGCTCGAATGTTGCATGCATGTGAGAAAAAATAGTGGGGGTGGCGGTCTTTGTTAACTCAAGGAGTTACTCTTTTCTAAGAGTTATTTCCATTGTTGAGACGTTTCTCGGATTACCGCCTTCTCTAGGTGTGATCTGCTCTGTACCGATGGCGATGTCCTTGGTTTCTGCGTCTTTGAAGAATCTGTTGCGAACGATTTCCGCTACGTCTACAGCTGTACTGATGGCACGACCACGTGCTTTCAGTATGACTTCTTTGGTGTCACCCACGTTGAAGCCTGTTATGACAGCCATAACGTAACTCATTGGAGGCTTATTTCCAACAAATATCACATTCTGCTCTTTTGGTGCTCTTGTTTCTTTTGGTGCTTTTGTTTCTTTTGTTTCTTTTGGTGCTTCTTCTGGTGTTTCAGAGGTTTCTACGTCAGACATTTTGGTTTACCTGTTTTCACTTGTTTGCAAATCATGCTATCTGAAAACCTAATCTTAAATGTTGCGGGGCTCAAGAACTAGAACGAAATGGGCATTTAGAAGGTTGACGGGCTTTCGCCTTAAATACAATGATGTAGTCTTACGCGCTATCATCAATTTCATGTTAAAATTAATATGAGTGCCCATGAGTAACATAACAATCCATGTAGAGGGTTCAGTATGAAGAAAGTAGATCCAATTCGGGCAGGATTGAGGAAATTGCCAATTCGACCAGTATATCTAATTTCAATGCAGCATGAAGGCAAGAATAACATAATAACTATAGGTATGTTTGCTTTTTTCTCAGGCAATCCCACCCTCGTTGGAATAGGTGTGAAACCCAGTCGTTTTTCCTATGAAATGATCAGGAAAAGCCGGGAATTTGTAGTTAATGTGGTTGACGGAAAACTCATGTACGCAGTACGTGTCTGTGGAGAATCCTCAGGTAGAAATCTTGACAAGTTCAAACAGGCAAACCTTACCCCAATAGAAGGGACAAAAGTGAAAGCACCACTCGTCGAAGAGTCACCCCTCAATATAGAGTGTAAAGTTGTAAAAGAAGTAGAGACTGGCGACCACAATTGGTTCATAGGCGAAGTACAGATGGTGCATGCAAGTCAAGATTATGATTGGAATCAAGGACTGTTATTCAAGTGGATCGGCGAAAGCGGAGTCTTCTTCGAGGTTGGAGAGCAGAAGGGGAAATACTGATCTACTAGCTTTTCCACTGCATAGATTCGTTTGACAAACTACTCTTTGATGTGCCAAATGCTTAAAGCAGTCATTTTCGATTGGGATGGAACGCTAGCTGATACTCAACATGCTGTAGTGAACTCCTTCCAAAGAAGCCTGAGAGAGATTGGATGTGAAGTTAGCGATGAGTTTATCAGAAGAAGAATCGGGATAGGAGCAAGAAACACCTTCAAGGAAGCCTTGAGATTCCACAATATGACCTTTGACGAGAAAGCTATCAGTAGGCTTGTAGACAACAAGATCCGATTACAGTTGATGAACGTAGAAGATGTTAGCCTCTTTGATGGAGCCATCGAACTCTTAAGCGCTCTAAATCGAAAAGCGAAGTTGGCTTTGGCCTCCATGAACAATAGGGCAGTAGTTAATAAACTATTGAGGAAGAACGGGGTCCTCGTCTATTTCGATGTTATCATAACAGCGGATGAAGTCCACAGACCAAAACCACATCCAGAAATCTTCTTGAAATGTGCATCAGAACTTAGATGTAAATCTCAAGAATGTGTTGTCATTGAAGACTCTGTCTTTGGCGTTAAGGCAGCCAAGAGAGCCAAGATGAGCTGTATCGCTATTCCTCAAGGAGCTTACTCCGAGACCGAATTGAGAGAAGAAAATCCTAATTTAATTGTGAAATCGATAAATGAAAGGAAGCGGATTCTGGAATTCATACTTGAGAAAGATAGTTGAGTTATCTCCCATCTGAAGGCGCGCGCATTTCGCTTTTCCATGGGATATTCCTACAACTCGCGTTACCGGAAGCAGCAAAGGTTACTGAGCAGAATCGTTCTCGCTATGCCCAACATTGTACATGATTCCCATGGTTCCCAGGAGTAGACTTGCGCCTCCTGCAGGTAAAGTAGATATCCTCGACATCGTCACGATCATCTCGACTTATGGTAGGGAATTCGATAAGCCACCGTAGAAGAAGATTACACTATGTCTTGGAGATATGCGCTTTTGCAGGTAAGCGCGTATGATCTCATTGTGTTTTCTTTTCGGTCACGAATTCCGGGAATTCTCTAAGTTTTTCTGCCATCGCTTTCAGATTCTTGTCAACTTTGAAGCTTACTGAGTCCTCCTCGAAGGTTCCATCACTACGTCTTAGACCTGCTTTGACTCCTGTGAGTAACTCTATCCCTTCGTCGATGGTTTTGACAGCGTAAATGTGGAACTTTCCATTTCGAACAGCGTTTACTACTTTTTCTTTAAGCATTAAGTTTTGCACATTGCTTTGAGGGATGAGTACTCCCTGTTCTCCCGTTAAGCCTTTGACTTTGCAGACTTCAAAGAATCCTTCTATCTTCTCGTTTACTCCGCCGATGGCTTGAACTTCTCCCTTTTGATTCACAGAGCCGGTGACTGCAAATCCCTGTGTGATAGGGATCTCTGAAAGGGCCGACAGGATTGCATATAGTTCTGTGCTGGAAGCACTGTCTCCTTCTACCATCCCATAACTCTGTTCGAAGACTAGACGGGCAGAAAGGCTGAGAGGCTTGTCTTTCGCGTATTTGTTAGCAAGGTAACCACTTAAAATCATCACTCCCTTTGTGTGAATAGGCCCAGCCATCTTCGCTTCTCTTTGAATATCAATGATCCCTCCTCGTCCTAGTCCTATGCTTGCAGTAACTCGGGATGGCGCCCCAAACGCGAAGTCGCCTAGGCTCATAACCGAGAGACCATTAACTTGTCCTACTACCTCTCCATCTGTGTCAATAAGAATAGTGCCCCGTTCAATCATCTCTCGAATTTTCTCCTGCATTAGATTAGAGCGGTAAACCTTTTCATCAATCACCTTTCTGATGTGATTCCCTGTTACGTATTTGGAGTTGTCTTGGGCTGCGTAAAAGTTGGCTTCTCTGATTATGTCAGCAACCACCCCGAACTGAGTGGACAGTTTCTGTTGATCTCTGGCAAGTCGGGAGCCATACTCAATTATCTTTGCCAGTCCTGAGCTATCAAGGTGTTTCAACTTCTCTTTCTTGCAGAAGGTGCAGACGAAAGCAGCGTACTCCCGCATATTTTCTTCAGATCGATCAACCGTCGTGTCAAAATCAGCCTTTACCTTGAAAAGTCCCTTGAAGTCCATGTCTAAAAGGTATAGTTGATGGTAAAGGTATGGATGACCTATTAGTACGACTTTTACCTCTAATGGTATTGACTGAGGCTTCAAACCTTTTGTAGTTATGAAACCGAGACGTTCTCCTGCCTCTTCAATATCGATGCACTCGTTCATTAACGCTCTCTTTAAGCCATCGTAGGAGAAGAGGTTGCGGATTAGATCCTCTGCTGGCAGCACTAGATAGCCTCCGTTGGCTTTATGTAATGAGCCTCCGCGAATCATTGTGAAGTCTGTGGTGAGAACTCCGAATTGCGCTTCCTTCTCTATTCTTCCAAATAGATGCTGGTGAGTTGGATTTAATTCCAGAACAACTGGCGCTCCCCGAAGATTAGAGTTGTCTACTATGATGTTTACTTCATATTTTCGGAATGGAAGTTCTTCCATCCATGGTGCTTGAAAGGGAACTTGGGGAGTTTTAGGTTCTCGAATGAACTTGAGAAGGTTCTCAATAATGTCTTTTCTAATGTCTTCCAAGTAGGTTTTGACTTCGGCGAATTCCTTATATTTTTCGATGAGGTCGTCGACTCGCTGTCCTATTGCGTAGGTGGCAACTTCCTTATTGAGTTTTTGAACTTCTTCTGTCCCCTTCTTTTGCAGTCCACCAAGTTGTCTCATAGCACTCCTCAATTCTGATTGGAGCTTTTCTCTCTTCTTCTCGATCTCATCCCTTGCTTCTCTAGGTAAAGCTATCAATTGTTGGTCGGTCAGGGGCTTACCTCTAATCATTGGAACGATGAGGACTCCGATCGGAGTGCTTCGGAGAACAAAACCTTCCTTTATGGCTCTCTCGTTGAGTTGTGTGAGAAGGGTTTTTCTTTCTTCTTCAATTGCTTCCACCGCAGCATCTCTCTTTGAGGCATAGTCTTCGCTTTCGAAGGCTTTAGGTAACACTCGTCGAGTTTCTTCGACGAAGCTTTTGATGTCATGTTGGAACTCTTTTCCCTCACCAGCTGGAAGTTTTATAGCTTTTGGCTCGTAAGGATTCTGAAAATTATTGACGTAGCACCAATCAGAGGGAACCGGTTTTGTTGAGGCTACATCCTCCAAGAAACTCTTCACAGCAGTCTTTCTTCCTGTTCCGGGAAGACCTGACACATAGATGTTAAATCCGACCTGCTTGATTTCTAAACCAAACTTCAACGCTCTGGTTGCCCTCTTTTGACCAATGACCTCTTTGAGAGGAGTCAAATCTTCAGTTGTCGCACACATGCCAGAAGGTTCAACGGTTTTTCTAAGCATTTCAACAGATAACTCAGAAGTCACATTTCTTCCTCCTTCAAGTTATCAATCAAAGCACGCATGCAGACTGGTAACGCCTTGCAGTAGATAAATCATATGAGTGACCATGTTCGGGCTTTCTTCTTTCTTCCTCTTTTCTTTGTCACAGGTTTCTTCTTTCCCGCTCTACCTCTCCGGATGTGCTTCTTTGTCAGCACTTTCTTTTTCTTGGCTGCGTTCTTAGAGGATGCAGCTACTGTGATCTTCTTCTTACCCAGAACAGTTCTAAAAGTTCCATGTTTACGGCATACAAAGAGTCCAATATGAAGTTGGGTCCGCTCACCTTTCAGGTTAGGTCGTCCAGCCATCTTCCATGTTTTCTTGGGCTTAGTAATCTTCAAATCACAAACAGGGCATTTGGCGGACAGCTCCCCCTGGGTCATAAAGTACATCCGATTCCTAACGACTCTCATCTTGATCTTTTCTCTCTTCACCATATCATAGAGAAGAGAGGTAAAATCAGATATCGCGAAGGTTGACATCTTCATGATTTCAGTGGTGCTAAATTCAGTGGGGTAATTTAGTGCTCCCATGATCTCCTTGGATGTGAAAGCTCTCTCTTTTCTCTTCGCCAAGAATGAGGTAATCTCCTCCTCTAGGTTGCTGTGAAGTTTTCCTTCATCAAACTCCTTCTTGGTTATAGGCATAAAGTTCCCTCTTCGATTTACCCATTTTAAGGCTTTAACATTTCGCCTCGTCTATCGTACGTTGAATGTCGAGTAGCACGCTACGAGCATGCATGCAAGACATTAGAGCTTATCGTGTAAATAGTCTATTCATATCTGATGAGCTGCTTCAGGCGAGTCCGAGGAGCAAAAATGTTATCACCTTTCATGTACAGTAATCATTTTTGAGAGGTTCAGCTTGAAAAAGTTTGACATCATAGTTGCTGGTGCTGGGACAGGAGGATCATTAGTAGCTCAGGTGGCAGCAAAGGCAGGGTTAAACGTGTGTCTTATAGATTCGAAGAGGAAGAGTGATATCGGTAAGAAAATATGTGCCAACGCTATTGGTAAACATCACTTTGACGCTCTTAGCCTTAA
>DAOWHM010000115.1 GCA_030641425.1 Candidatus Bathyarchaeota archaeon
GCAGAGGATTCCAAGTTCTCTGCTTACAATTGCAGCGTGGGCAGTGACTCCCCCCTTGTCAGTAACGATAGCTCCTGCAAGTTTCATGTAGGGCACGAAATCAGGGTCAGTCATAGTCGTGACCAAGATGTCTCCCTCTTTGAGCAGGTTTGCCGCATCTTCAGAGCTAAAAACGATTTTTGCTACACCGGATCCTATACCTCTGCGGCCCGCAGCAATGCCTTTGATAACAACTTCCATCTCGGAGAGTTGTTTAGGCGTAGCATCTGCATTTTCCTTCTTTTTCGTGCTCCAAACAGTTTCAGGTCGCGATTGCACAATGAAGACATTATCGGGGAATTTCAAGTCACGGTCTAAAGCCCATTCAATGTCTTGAGGTTTGCCGTAATGTTTGTCAATTAGCTTGCCTGTCTCTGCCAATCGACGAATTTCTTCATCAGTGATGCATGGTTTTTGTTGTCTTTCAGGTGACACTTTCGAATGCTCTGTCTTCCCAGTTTCCTTATTACGGACGTATTCAACTGTTTTCGTGGCTATTTTGCGCTCCACTATTTCAAGGGAATCCTTATCCACTACAAAGTAGTCGGGAGTTTCTGCGCCTGAAACGACTGCTTCCCCTAACCCCCACGTGCCTTCGATGACTATCTGATTGGAGTTTCCAGTCACCGGGTTTATTGTGAACATGACTCCTGCAGAGCGGGCATCCACCATCTTTTGGACACCTACGCTTATCAGGACTTCTTCGTGTTTGAAGCCCTTCGTTGTTCGGTAGAAGATTGCTCTTGGAGTAAATAGGCTTGACCAGCACTTGATGGTGTTTTCAATGACTTCGTCTGCTCCTTCTGCATTGAGGAAGGTTTCTTGTTGCCCTGCAAAGGAAGCATCTGGTAAGTCTTCAGCCGTCGCGCTGGAGCGAACTGCAACAGGAACATTAGAGGATTGAACCCTCTTGGTTAACTCTTTATAGGCATTTCTGATTGCGTCTGTAATCTCTTCTGATACTTCGGTGGCTTCGATGAGTTTCCTTATCTTCTTCGAAGCTTTCTCGTAGAGTTTGGGGTCATCAGCATCCGTGATTGTTTCTGTGATAATCCTGTAAATCTCTTGATCGATGTGTGTCTCATTGATGAACTTCTTGTATGCCTGAGCGGTTATAGCAAACCCTGGTGGAACTGGAATTGTTGCTTGAATCATCTCACCTAAGTTAGCGTTTTTGCCGCCAACTATAGGGATGTCGTTCTTTCCCAGTTCTTCAAACCAGATCACGAAGGATTCTCTTTGGAGACTCACTTCAGCTTGTCTCCTGTCTTCTCAATCACTATGCGACATGGCATAGGAAGTCTCGCTCGCCCTAGTTTCAAGGCTTTCTTTGCGACTTCTACTGATTCCTCGTTCACTCCAACGACTATTACTGGTTGATTCTTCTTCACGCGGGCAGCGGTCCCGACGACCTTGCCAAAGGCATGGCGCATACCCTCCTGTAATCTGTCTGCGTGAGCGCCAAAAATCATCTTGTTCTCTCGGAGAATTGAATGTGGGTAAGGCATGATTCGTAAGAAGTAGCTATTCCCAAGTTTTGAAGAAAGAAGACGGTTTGAAGCGATCCGTGCTGCCTCCAAGGCCATATGTCGTATTTGAGCATTCTCTAAGGCGATAAGTCTCGCTTTGATGGGGAAATCTGTCTTGGTGTCGCCCATTGTGAATTTAGTAATTTTGGAAGGTGGTGGAGTTTTTGAGTACTCTTTCCTTGTGTAAGCTTGGCCTTTTACTTCCCTGTAGTTCTTGGCCTTCATTAATACTTCTCCTTCATTGCGAATTCGCTCTTATTTAAAGCGTTTGTTGTAATAACCTGTTATGGCACTTATGAATTGAAAATATGAATTCTTGTGTCAAGTTGTGTTAGGAATTGTTGGTGGCTTGTTTGTGAACCATTTTTCAGCTAGTTCCTCATAGTTGGGGAAAGCTTTTCTTAGAATGGGAAAATACATCTGCTTCTCGTCTTCCGTAAGGTACTGGAATTGATAGGGACCCATGTATGGAGATGGTTCACCTTCGCGAGTGATAAACTCTATGTGCATAAAAGGGTCGCCCCTCTTGATAGCAATGGGGTCACGGTTATTGTTCAGGTTTACTATTTCCAATGCTAGGCGTCCAATGAAGCCGCTGTGGACCTTTGCAGCGTTTAGGAAGCTGAGTCCCATGCGTCCAAACTTGCTTTTTGCAGTTAGATGAGCTACAAGGTTAGGCGGTGTGAAGATTATCTCGTAGCTTATTAGGTTCTGGTGTTCCAGATAGTTCAGGATAGTCTCTTCCTTTACTGTAAGAACATAACCATCTCCGTCAAGGAGATGATAGTCATAAGGGTAGATTATGCGGAATTCTTCTATTAGATTAACAATTTTGTCTTTGCCGAGTATGCACATGATTTGTAGCTCTCCATAATGTTCGTAGGAATATTGTATACAGTTATGAAAGAGTTTCGGTAAGTCTCTGGATCTGACAGCGAATGTCATTGCAGATTCAGTAAACTTAGCGTTCTTTGTTGCCAGTAAAGGTTATTTCCCGCAAGTATGATGGATATTTGAGCAGGGATTCCCAAGCTAGGTCAAAGGGGTGAGGTTCAGGACCTCATGGCGCAGGCCTTCGTGGGTTCAAATCCCACTCCCTGCACCATACATACTTCTTATGAGCGAAAGGTAGAAAAATGAATTTGCTAATAATATTTCGAGGGCATATGAAATCCCGAGGGCGTCCGCGGAAGTATAGATGGTTCTCCTTGGACGAATTAAGTAGCAACTTCTCGTTGGATGCTCAATATTTGAAGTGGGCTAGCTCAAACAATTTGGCAATCCAATCTGTGGCCGCAACTGGTTGTCCGAAATGTCACCGTGACAATTTTGAGCTTCGTCTTGATAAGAAATACAAGATTGTCCGTTTTCACTGTATTGGGTGTCTCCATGAAACTTCCTTCAGAGTCAAAACGCCTAAGCCTGGTACTTTTGAAATTGAACCGATTTTTGAGAATGGCATCCAAATAAGCGAGAAGATTGTTGATCGTTACCATCCTTTGACTCAACGGCAACGGAGTGACATTATTGTTATGAAGACTCTGCAAGGTGTCGAAAGCGGAAGAACCAACCTAGGTGGCGAATGGTATGTAAACGTGATGACAGGAGGCCTTCATGGTCAAAAAAGACGCTGCTTAAGCTTCGAAGAAGCAACGCGAATCTGCAACTGGAATA
>DAOWHM010000069.1 GCA_030641425.1 Candidatus Bathyarchaeota archaeon
AATGCTACACGCGTCTTTACTGAAATAGCTTTTCTCAGCATTGTAATTGTGATTCCCATATTTAACGAATCGTCAAGGGCATTTTATTGACGAATATGGAGCCCTATCAGAAGTGCGATTTCTTTTTATATGAGAATCTATGTTGTGAGAGTGCGATTAACGTTGGGTTTAAGATCATTCCTTCAATCCGTGAGTAGATTGCTCAAACTAGCGACTAAACCTGGTCGGTCGGAGCTTTGGCAGTCGATAAAGATTTGTTTATTGGGTATTACTGCAATTGGTCTCATCGGTTTTGTCATTAAGCTGATTTCTTTCGTCTTGGCGGGCCTCTAAGTATGGAGGAGTAAGAATGTCAGAAGACAAGATATCGTTTACTTCAGTTTTTGCCATTCGAACTACTGCGGGGCAGGAAAAAAACGTAGCGAATCTAATCTCAATACGTGCGGAAACTGCAAAATTGCCGATAAAGGCTATTCTGGTGCCGGAGATGTTGAAGGGTTACATCTTTGTGGAGGCTGAAGGTCCACATTTTGTAGAAGATGCCATTGCTGGACTTAAGCATGTCAGATCTAGAGTTCCTGGAATTGTAAGTTTCTCTGAAGTAGAAAGATACATTGTCATTAGACCAGTTATTGAAGAACTTGATGTTGCTGACACAGTGGAAGTAGTGAGTGGCCCCTTTAAGGGCATGAGGGCGAAAATCACGCGGATAGATAAAACGAAGAGCGATGTTGTCCTAGAACTCTTGGAAGCTACGTTCACTCTTCCTATAACTGTACATGCAGACTATGTGAAGGTTGTTGAAAAAGCAAAGAAGGAATAGATATGGTGGGGAAGAAAACTATTGACGCCTTGGTAAATGGAGGACAAGCAACTGCAGGACCACCATTAGGTCCAGCCCTAGGTCCTTTAGGTGTGAATGTACTGGAAATTGTGAATAAAATCAACGAAGCCACCAAAGACTTCGCTGGAATGAAAGTTCCAGTCACAATCGTTGTCGATCCTGAAACAAAAGAGTTTGAAGTCACAATAGGCACCCCAACTACCTCTGCATTAATCGTCAGCACATTGAATATCCAGAAGGGCTCAGGCAACCCAAAGGAAGAGAAAGTAGGTGATCTCTCTCTCCAAAACGTTGTCGATCTTGCCAAGAAAAAAAGATCACAAATCTTAGCTAAATCGCTTAAACTTTCAGCTAAGGAAATCCTTGGCAGCTGTGTCAGTATGGGCGTAACAGTGGAAGGCAAAGATCCCAGAGAAGTTCAAAAAGGAATAGATGAAGGAAAATACGACTCTCTCTTCGAAAAAGGATAGTAACAATCTTTTTATAAAAGGCGCCCATACGAGTTCTGACACGAGGCCATCCAATGTCACTAGATACAACGAGGGTTCTGGAAGCAATCAAAGAAGCTAAGGAGAGATCTAAGAAGAGGAAGTTCAGCCAATCAATTGAACTAATCATCAACCTCCGAGACATTGACATGAAAAAGCCAGAAGCAAAAATCCAAGAGAACATCGAGCTACCTCACGCACCAAAGAAGAAAACAACAGTATGCGTGATAGCAACCGGCGAACTCGCCCTCAAAGCCAAAAAAGCCAACACAGAACTCGTCTTGAGCAAAGCGGATCTAGAGGCATTAGTTACCGACAAAAAAAGACAAAAGCAGATCGCTAACAACCACGACATTTTTTTCGCAGAGGTAACCTTGATGCCACTTGTAGGAAAAACTCTAGGTTCCATACTTGGACCTAGAGGAAAGATGCCGAAACCCGTCCCTCCTACAGTAGACATCAAATCACAGATCACAAAATGGAGTAAGACCGTGAATATACGGGTACGAGGTCAACCAGTTCTCCAATGTGCAGTAGGAACAGAAGATATGAAAGATGAAGAAATCGCTGAGAACGTCATGGTAGTAGTCAGAAGACTAGAAGGAAAACTTAAAAGAGGCCTCAAAAACATTACGACAATTTGTTTAAAAACAAGTATGGGTTCACCTGCTAAAATAAAGTTGTAGGATGCGCCTCCATTGACTGAACAACGCCAAATAGTACAAGAGAAAATCCGCGAAGTTGAAGAGATAGAGAATACCATAAAGCAGTACAAGGTAATTGCATTAGCAAGTCTCTTGAAAGTCCGCTCACCTCAACTGCAAAAACTCAGGGAAAAACTACAGCAAAATGCTCATCTCCGAGTCATCAAGAACACGATATTCAAACGTGCCATCTCAAAATCTGGGAACAAGCCAAACTTAGATGCGCTTGAAAGCCATGTGACAGGGTCTACAATCTACTTATTCACAAACCTCAACCCTTTCAAGTTAGTCCTACTCCTAGAGAAAAGTAAAGTTAAGACAACCGCAAAGGCAGGAGACATAGCTGCTTTTGACGTAGTTGTTCCTGCTGGAAACACAGGGCAACCGCCAGGACCGATAATCAGCGAGTTGAGCGCTGTAGGATTAAAGACGCGCATCGAATCGGGAAGCGTCTGGATTAACAGAGACACACTAGTTGTGAAGGAAGGTGAGACAATCTCAGGACGACTGGCTCCCATCCTCTCAAAACTTGGCATAAAACCGGTGGAAGCATGTCTATTGTTGAAGACTGTTTACGACGATGGAACCATACTAACCGAGGAACAACTACACTTAGATGTGGAAGGAACAAGAAAGACTGTTGAAGACGCCATAAGATTCGCCTTCTATCTCTCAGTGAATAGCGCCTACACAACAACTGAAAACATCAGCTTTCTACTTCAAAAGGCCCACCAAGATGCCTACAGACTTAGCATAAACGAGGAGATACCCACAAAAGATACAATAGCTGATATACTCAGAAAAGCTCATATGGAAACGCTAAGCTTAAAAACGTGGCTTGACACGATAAAAGCGAAATCGGAGAAAGATTGAAAAGGAAGCGTATAAAACAACATAGAGGTGGAAAAGATGGAATACATCTATGCTGCATTGCTACTACATAAAGCTGGAAAACCAGTGAATGAAGAAAATATATCTCAGGTCATGAATGCAACTGGAATCAACCCTGATCCGAATAGAGTGAAAGCTTTGATTGCCTCCTTGGAAGAGGTCGATATTGAAGAAGCTTTGAAAGCTGCACCGACACTCATGGCAGCGGCACCTGCGACTGCAACACCAACCTCAGATGAGCCAAAGGCTGAAGCTAAAGAAGAGAAGAAAACTGAAGAAGATAAGAAGAAGGAAGAAGATGCAGCGCTAGAGGGTCTCGGAGCCCTTTTTGGATAGCAGTCTCTCAGCCCACTTTTATCATATCAACAGTAAGAGAACTGCTTGCATAAACTCATACGTATAGCTTTAATTGTCCTTGAAACCTTAATGTGAAAGGTTACCAAATATCGATCTGTCTGAGGGATCAGAGTGCGTAAACGCTTTCCGAAAAAGGAGTACCATGTTCCATTTTTCAACGAGGAAGGCTTTGTAAGGAAACTATGTTCGAAATGCCACCAATATTACTGGACACTCGATCCAAATATGGAGACTTGTGGCGAAGCTACTCCTCAAGGATGTGCCATGTTGACATTCATCAACAACCCGCCTACCACCCGGGCGTACACCATGAGAGAGATGCGAGAAACCTTCCTGTCCTTCTTTGAAAAACGTGGTCACAAGAGAATGAAACCATACCCAGTGGTCGCTAGATGGCGAGATGACTTATACCTCACAAGTGCCAGTATAGTTGACTTCCAACCATATGTTACGAATGGGATAGCCCCAGCTCCAGCTAACCCTTTAGTAATAAGTCAACCTTGTATACGACTAGTTGATATCGACAACACTGGTCCTACATTTGGTCGTCACCTCACAATTTTTGAGATGGGAGGACATCACGCATTCAATTATCCAAAGAAAGAAATCTATTGGAAAGATGAAACTGTAAGGTATCACCATGAATTCGTTACAAAAGAACTTGGAATTCCCGCTAACGATGTAGTGTACAAAGAAGATGTGTGGAGCGGAGGAGGAAACGCAGGCCCTGACTTAGAGACAATCGTGTTAGGGCTTGAAGTGGCCACTCTTGTATTCATGAAATATAAGGTTGTCAAAAACGAACTTGTGGAATTGCCCATTCGAACTGTTGATACAGGATATGGAATTGAACGATACACTTGGATATCACAAGGTGCCATAAGTGGTTTCCACGCAACATATGATGAGGTGCTCGAAGACATTCTTAATGTGGCAGGCGTTGAGAGAGTTGACCAAAAGCTGCTGGCAGAAGTGGCACGGTTTTCCGGTGCTCTCAGCCCTGAACAGACTACCGAGAATTCTTGGCAGAAAGTAGCCAAGCTTGTTGGAGTGGAAACTTCCGAATTAATCAAAATCCTCCATCCCTTAATGAGCGCTTTTGCAGTTGCTGACCACACAAAAAGCTTGGCGTTTCTGTTAGCTGAAGGAGTAGTACCTTCAAACAGCAAAGAAGGATACTTAACCAGACTGCTAATTCGCCGCACATATCGCCTTCTAAAAGCCTTGGACATCAAGGATAAGCTGAATGACATAATCGAGCTGCAAATCGATAAATGGTCTCCAGAGTTCCCTCACCTTCAAGAGATGCGTATCGAGATTTTGAAGATGCTCTCAGCTGAAAAGCGGAAGTTTGAGCAAACATTGAAGAGAGGCAAATCGTTAGTTAGCCGAATTGCGCGCAATCTGAAGTTGGAAAAGAACAAGGACATCCCAATAGAAACCTTGATTGAACTATACGACTCCCATGGTCTTCCACCAGATGCGGTTCAGGAAAGTGCTGCTATTGAAGGAGTAAACGTTAAGATACCTGACAACTTTTACAAGATGGTTGCTGAAAAGCATCTTCAAGCAGATTCCGGGGAACCTGTAGTTGCTGATGAAAGGCTTGCGCTCGTAGGTGATCTTTCCGAGACTCGTGCTCTCTACTACGAAAACCAATATCAAAAGGAGTTCAAATCTCGAATACTTCGAATCTTAGATGGCAACCAAGTGATCTTAGAACAAACAATCTTCTATCCTGAAGGAGGAGGACAACCAGCAGACAAGGGTTATCTGAAACAGGATGGAAAGAAGGTGGAAGTTGCAGACGTTCAGAAAGTTGGAAAGACAATCGTCCACATATTAAAAGATCCTATTCCGAAAGATTGCAGAATGGTCGTTGGAGAGTTAGATTGGGAGAGACGAATCTATCATATGAGAGCTCACACAGCAACCCATTTAATTATGGGAGCAGCACGGAGAGTGCTAGGTGATCATGTCTGGCAAACAGGAACCCAGAAGAATGTTGAGCGTTCAAGATTAGACATCTCTCACTATCAACGAATGACACCGATTGAGATTAGGAGGATCGAAGTTTTGGCAAATCAAGCAGTCATCGACATCATCCCAGTCGAAATTAAACTGCTTCCAAGAGATGAAGCTGAGGCGAAACACGGTTTCAGATTGTATCAAGGCGGTGCAATACCTGGAAAAGAAATACGTGTTGTTAAGATAGGCGATTGGGAGGTAGAAGCATGTGCAGGAACCCACGTGAAGAATACTGGCGAGGTTGGATTCATCAAAATTCTTCACACTGAACGAGTCCAAGACGGAGTGGAACGGATTGTTTACGCCACAGGGAAATATGCTGTGGAAGCAAATCATAGGTTAGAAGAACTTCTAGGAAAACTCTCCGAAACATTGAATGCTCCCCAAGATAAACTTCTTCCAACCACCAAGCGACTGCTACGAGAATGGAAAAATATACGTCGAGAGAATGAGCGTCTACAAAAAACACTTGCGAAAAGAGGATCAAAATCATTACAGCCACGCAAGATTTCAAAATTTAACGTCCTAATCGGCAAAATCGATTGGGCCTCGGATGAACAAGGGTTAGTTTCAACAAGCAATGAATTCGTGAAGG
>DAOWHM010000106.1 GCA_030641425.1 Candidatus Bathyarchaeota archaeon
GAAAAGACGCTAGAACTGTCCGAGATGAATTCAGGAATATCTGCAAAACAAAGAGCATCCCAAGCAGATACGGTTGGGTAATTTTTGAGGTAACAGGAACTGCTCAGGGGCAAACCATTGCATTGAATCTTTTGTCGTTCATTGGCAAACTAGTTGTTATCGGATTCGGTATGCAGAAAAATGAATACAGTATCTCTAGATTGATGGCGTTCGATGCTGATATCATAGGCACTTGGGGCTGTTTACCACAGTACTACCCAAAAGTGTTGGAGTTAGTTCTAGACAGAATCATTGAGATTAGACCGTTCACTGAACTCCGACCGATGGCGTCGATTAAGGAAGTTTTCGAAGAGGCTCATGCTAGAAGATTAATGAAAAGGGTCGTACTAACACCTGACTTCTAAAGTGGATATATGCATTTGGCTTCACGAAGCTAGCTATTTTCCTTTCCATTCCGGCTTTCTCTTCTCTAAGAACGCTTTCAATCCTTCCACAGCATCCTCAGTTTGCATAAGCTGTTCCAAATAGACATTAGTTACACCGTCCAACGCCTTCCTAAAATCTGAATCGATTCCTTGATAAACTGCCTTTCTCACAAACTTCAGCACTATTGGGCTCAGACCTTTTAATTTCCTTACTAGTTCTTCAACTGCTTCAGCTAGTTTTTCCGCCGGAACCACTTTGTTAACTAGCCCCATCTGCTTCGCCTCTGCTGCACTAATTGTGTCACCTGTAAATATGAGTTCCAAAGCCTGTTTTCTCCCGATCAATTTAGGAAGCAACGCTGCTGCCACAGTAGGAATTGCTCCAACTTTAATTTCTGGTTGTCCAAACTTGGCCTTGTCAGAAGCAATAATCATATCGCAAGCTATCGCCAATTCGCAACCACCGCCCAAAGCTATACCATTAACAACTGCTATTGTTGGCTTGTTAAGATCTGTCAGTAAATGGAATATTTTATGAAACTGACCAAGAGTTTTGTCGACTCTGTCCGGAAGATGAGCACTAATGTCGACTCCTGCTGAAAAAGCACGCTCGCCAGCGCCAGTAATGATCACTACGTACAGGTCTCTGTCAACATTAGCATTTTCTAATGCAGAAATGATTTCCTTAATTGTCTCTACATTCAGAACGTTGAGTGGAGGTCTGTTGATGGTGATTTTAGCAACTCCATCCTCCACTTTGTAAATGATGTTTTGGAAATCTTGACGCAAAGTGCAACCTCCTGAGTTGTAATAGTTTTCTGGTTTACCTAATATGATTTGTCACTCATGGAGAACAGTGCTGTTTCAACTATCAGAAAAATATAAATGCGAAAATCTTATATTTTCTCTCTCTGATTTATATAACTGCGCTTGGAAGTGATCGCTTGGTCGAAGAGATATTCCAAAAGTTCAGAGATTGGATAGACAACCGACACGAATACGCCAAAGAATGGAAAGAAAAAACCAACCGCAAGATAATAGGTTATTTTTGCACCTATGTACCAGAAGAAATACTCTATGCAGCTGACATCTTACCAGTCAGAATTCTTGGCAGCCACGAGCCACCAACCGTTACAGAACCTTACATATTTGCGATGTTTTGCCACCTCTGTCGCGACTCTTTAGCTCAAGGCTTGAAGGGAAAATTTGATTACCTGGACGGAATCGTTGAAGGGCAATCTTGTCTTCACCTGAGACAAACATTCAACGCGTGGCGACTTCACATACCAGTTGACTATGCTTATTACATATATGTTCCCCACAGCGTCCAAACACCTCATGCAACCCCATACCTTACTCAAGAGTTAGCTAAATTCAAGCATTCGCTAGAAGAGTGGATTGGCAGGAAGGTTACCGACAGCGATCTTGACAGAGGAATAAGAACAATGAACAGAAACAGGGAGTTGATGCGGAAAATCTATGAATACCGAAAAC
Organism: Candidatus Bathyarchaeota archaeon; assembly: GCA_030641425.1. Lineage (GTDB taxonomy): Archaea > Thermoproteota > Bathyarchaeia > Bathyarchaeales > SOJC01 > SOJC01. The sequence continues at coordinate 1,920 of DAOWHM010000106.1, forward strand.
TCGACAACCCGAAGATAACCGGCCTTGAAGCCATGGAGATGGTGCTTTCAAGCCAGATGGTGGATAAGGAAGAGCACAGCAAACTTGTGGAGCAACTGCTGCGAGAACTTCCAAACCGAAAGTTAAATCGAAACCCCGGTACCCGTCTGATGATAATTGGAAGTGAAGACGACGACAGAATCTTCATGCAAAACGTGGAGAATCTAGGCGCAACATTTGTAATCGATGAGCATTGTACTGGAAGCAGATACCTATGGAACAATGTAAGTCCCTCAGAAGACAGACTAGGAGCGATCGCAGAACGCTACGTAGACAGGGTGCCGTGTCCAAGCAAAGACTGGCCAGAATTCACAAGGGTTAAACACGCTGTAAACTTAGCTCAAGAATTCAAGGCTCAAGGGGCTCTCGTAATACAGAACAAATTCTGCGACCCACATGGAATCGAAATTCCTCCTTTGAAAGAAGCCTTAAAGTCCATAGGAGTACCCATCTACCCCTTAGAATTTGATGTGACGGTTCCTTGGGGACAGTTTAGAACCCGTGTAGAAGCATTCCTAGAAACGTTGACGGGGTTGGAGGACTTATTTTAATAATTGTCTTGAGAGATGAAAAGGATGGTAGAAACAATGAAAAAATTTCCAACTGAACAATTGAAGTGTTGGAATGAGGCCAAGAACCTAAGAAAGAGCTACTATGAGAACTATCTAAACGCCCATGAGAAAGGCGGTGTGCGCTGGGCTGGCGGTGCTTGGAGTTTCAGCTCCATACCAGCTGGACTCGGCGAAGATGTCTACAGCTTAACAGGCGAACCTTACGGAGCAACAATAGCCTTCTTCAAGGACTTCACAGCTAAATGCCACGAAGCCACCGAGGCAGCAGGCTTTCCACGCACCCTCTGCGCCTACATGAGAAACTATTGGGGCTCTATTCTACTCGACAAATACATTCTTGCTGATGGAAAAGTAATTGATGAGCATCCAGCTCCAGACTTCATATGGCAAGATCACATCTGCTGCAGCCACGGAAAATGGTATCAAGTTGCAAGGTGGCTTGAGGAAAAGAAGGGCAAAAAAGTACCTATGTATTGTGTAGATGTTTCAGTTGGTTATCCGATGGATAAGCCTCTTGAAGAATACAAGATAAACTACATTTTTCAGCAGCTAAATGATGGAGTCGAATGGTTAGAGAAAGTTACTGGAAGAGAGTATGACGATAAATTGCTTTGTGAGGCTGTTTGGAACGAGATTAATGCAACAAGACTCTGGGCGGATATTTGCACCTTAAACCAAGCAGTCCCAGCTCCTTTGGATGAAAAGTCTATGTATTCGCTATATGTCATGGGAACTCTTATGAAGCATCGCCCCGAATGTGTTGCCTTCTACGAGAAGCTGAAAGCCGAGGTTGAGGACAGAGTCAGAAGGGGAATAGCAGCCGTGGCCAATGAGAGATTCCGAGTGATCACTGACACCCAGCCTCCATGGGGTTTCCTACGGATTTTCAGGGAAATGGAGAAATACGGGGTTGTCTCTCTTGGTTCCCTCTATACTTATGGACTGATTGGAATGTGGAAGTATCGCCCAGATGGAACATGGGCGACAAAAGACCTTCCGCCAAGAAAGCCACAAACAAGGGAAGAAGCCCTAAGAATGATCGTTGAATGGACAGTTGACAGACCGGAATGGGCGCACTTCTACTTACCAGAAGCAAAGACAAAGATGATATTAAGCATCGTAAAACAGTGGAAGGTTGATGCAGTCTTGCTGCACTACAATAGGGGCTGCGAGGGTTTAAGCGTTCACATAGCTGAAAACCGTCACGGCCTAGTAGAAGCAGGCGTGCCAGTTTTCCCCTTTGAGGGAAACATGGGCGACGAAAGAGAATTCGACCTTCCAGGAACCCTAGCACGCCTAACCACCTTCTTTGAAAGTATGGGATTAAAAAAACTGAGGGAATAAAAAAAATGATAACAGCCGGAGTAGATATCGGAGCAAAATACGCGAAAATAGTGCTCCTTGAAGATGCGAAAAATATTCTTGCAAATGCTAACGGCATCGTTGGATTTGATATCTTGAAATCAGCAACTGAAGTTTTTCAAAAAGCCTTGGACAACACGAGTCTAAAACGTGACCAGATTGTTCACGTCGTAGCCACGGGAATGGGAAGAAAAGCTATCCATATGAAACCTCCGATAAACGCCGGAGAAATAGTTCCAGAGGTCATCGCCGACGCAAAAGGGGCTTACCATCTAATTCCGACAGTGAAAACAGTAATTGACGTTGGAGCTGAAGAAGGGAGAGGAGTAAAAGTGGGTGAAAACGGAAAGGTAAGAGACTTCGTCATCAATGAAAGATGTGCTGCAGGGGCTGGAACATTCATGGAAACCATGGCTAGGGCGTTAGAAGTGGGTGTTGAAGACATGGGTCCTCTTGCACTAAAATCTACGAAGGCCATACCGATGAACGCCCAATGCTGTGTTTTCGCAGAGTCAGAGGTTGTGACCCTCATTCACTCAAAGACTTCAAAGGAGGACATATCAAAGGCAATACATGATGCCATGGCGGGCAGAATAGCTTCAATGGTTCTTAGAGTCGGCGTAGAAAAGGACGTAGCTCTAATTGGAGGCGTGGCGCGAAACCCAGGTTTCTTGCCACCTCTGAAGAAGGAGTTAAATACAGAAATTCTTGTTCCTGAACATCCCCAATATGTGGGTGCCCTTGGGGCAGCTTTGCTTGCGCTTGAAATGGAGGCAAAATAGATGAGTGAAAAATCTAGAGAGTTTTGGCGTTGGCGAGAATACAGGTACACAATGCCCGACATGGATTGGCACGATACAAAAGTAGTCACAGCAGGCGTTGACATAGGATCCGTAGGCAGCAAGGCCGTAGTTATGCTTGACGGAGAGCTTTACTCTTTCGCAGCTATGAGAACAGGTGGAGAGAGCGAAGAAACAGCAATCAAAGTCATGAACTGGGCTCTTGAGGAAACAGAGTTAAAAACTGAGAATGTTCCTTACGTTGTTGGAACTGGCTATGGGAGAGTGAATGTTCCCTTCGCCAAGAGAACAATAACAGAGATCGCTTGTCACGCAAGAGGAGCCCATTACATCTACGGACCAACTGTTCGAACAGTGCTTGACATTGGAGGACAAGACTGCAAGGCTATCAGATGCGACGAAAAGGGAAAGGTCATGTCGTTCCTCATGAACGACAAGTGTGCAGCCGGGACAGGGAGGGGACTCGAGGTTTTCGCTGATCTAATTAGAGTACCAATCGAAGAGCTTGGAAAAACTTCGTTAGACGTGGAAGACGAGCCGCCACCAGTAAGTAACACGTGTGTAATTTTTGCAAAAGCTGAATCTCTGGCTCTACTACGGCAAGGACTGTCGAGAGAAAAGGTTGCAGCGGCCTACCACCTCGCCATGGTTAATCGAATAATTGACCTCCTGACAAGAGTTGGAATCGAAAAAGACTTCGTAGTCACAGGAGGAGTTGCGAAAAACACCGGGATAGTTTCTAGGCTTGAGAGAAACCTTGGAATAAAGCCCCTTGAGCCTAAGTTAGATCCAATTCTAGCTGGAGCCATGGGAGCTGCACTATTCGCTAAGGCGCTCTATGAAAAAGAAATAGGCTTACGTTAAAAGGAGAAGACAAAATGCAAGCTCATTATGGCTATAAGGATGGTTCCGGAGACTACTTCATCATTATTGACACCGACAAATGTAACGGATGTGGAAAATGTGTCAATGCATGTCCTTATGGCGTTCTTGAGTTAATCGAGGACGAATTTGACATTGAAGGCGGATTAATGGCAGCAGTAACCGAAGAACAGCGCAAGAAAATTAAGTATAGCTGTGGACCTTGCAAGCCAGTAAGCGGAGAAAGAAGACTTCCATGCGTCTTAGCATGTGAACCTAAGGCGATAACCCATTCTTGGTAGGGAAAGCCTATCCCAGAAGCTGTCAAGCTCTTCATCAACGACGTCGAGGTTAAGGCGGAACAAGGTGAAACCATTCTTGAGGCTGCCATAGGAATAGATGTTTACATCCCCTCTCTTTGTCATCATCCAGATTTGCCACCACCTGACGAAGCTAAATCCATAGAAGCTATATATCGTGGCAACGAGAAAATTGTAAGTGAATTTTCTGAAAGGCAATTTGAAGGTTGTAAACTGTGCCTAGTCAAAGTTAAGGGTCAAGAAGAACTCGTTCCTGCATGTTGTACACCTGTTTCCGATAAAATGAAAGTCTTCACTGACACAGAGCAAGTTCGCGAAGAAAGAAAAGTTCAGTTAATGCGCATCTTAGCTAGGCACCCACATGCATGTCTTATCTGTGCTCAAAAGGAAGGCTGTACAACAGAGCCTTGCTCAACAAACGTTCCAGTGGAGGAGCGTTGCTGCCCGCAATTTGGCAACTGTGAACTAGAAAGCATTGCGGAATACATTGGAATCAGAGAGGACACCTCCAGGTATATCCCGCAAAATCTTCCTGTGATAAAGAATGCCCCCCTTTTCTTACGTGACTACAATCTCTGCATTGGATGCACCCGCTGTGTCAGGGCATGCCAAGAGCTTCGCGGTGTTGGAGCCTTAGGTTTCGTTTACAAAAATGGGGAGGTTTTCGTTGGAACGGTGGCGCCAACGCTTATGGATTCTGATTGCCGGTTCTGCGGGGCCTGTGTAGAGGTTTGCCCCACAGGAGCGTTAAGGGATAAAGAACTAAAGACCGCAAGACGTGAAGCCGATTTAGTTCCATGTAAATATGCTTGTCCAGCAAACGTTGATGTTCCAAGATATATCCAACTAATCTCTGAAGGCAGGGTTGCTGAGGCTGCGGCTGTCATAAGAGAAAAGTTGCCGTTGCCAAATGTTCTAGCCCACGCTTGCTCCCGTCCATGCGAGAATGTTTGTAGACGGCGAGAGGTCAACGAGGCTGTTTCAATTTGCAGCCTAAAACGTTTTGCAATGGAAAATGACACAGAAATATGGAAAGAAAAATTGGAGATTGCAAAGCCAACGGGGAAAAAAGTCGCCATAATAGGCGCTGGCCCAGCAGGACTGAGCGCAGCCTACTACTTGGTTAGACTGGGTCATTCAGTTACCGTCTTCGAAGCCATGCCTGAACCAGGTGGAATGATGCGCTATGGTGTCCAGGAATACCGTCTACCGAAGATAATAATTGAAGAAGACATTCGAGAAATTGCTGATATAGGCGTAGAGATCAAAACGGATGTTGCCTTTGGAGAGGATCTAACATTTGAATCTCTCAAGAGCGATAGTTTTAGCGCTACTATTATCGCTGTAGGTTTGCAGACTAGCAGAAAGCTGCAGGTTGATGGTGCTGACTTGGCAGGTGTAGTCACTGGACTCGACTTTTTGAAGGATGTTAGGGCTGGCAAAGCCCGAAACCTGAAGGGTAAAGCGTTAGTGATAGGAGGCGGCAACGTTGCAATGGATGCTGCTCTAACAGCATTAAGGCTTAGGGCCAGTGATGTGCAAGTTATCTGTTTAGAGAACTCCGAAGAGATGCCGGCCTTCGCGTGGGAAGTCCAACAAGCGCTTCAAGAAGGAGTGAAGATTCATAACTCCTATGGAGTCAAGAAGATTTTGGGGAAAGATGGCAAAGTATTCGCAGTTGAGCTTATGTGTTGTCTCTCAGTGTTTGATGAGGAAGGAGAATTTCATCCATCGTTCGATGAAGAAAAGACAATGCTGATCGAAACTGACACAATAATACTGGCAATAGGTCAAGCCCCGGATCTTTCTTGGCAGACCACAAGCCAGTTGAAGATATCAGAATCGAAGTTGGCACATGTAGACCTATCGGCAATTGAAACCAACATGCCAGGTGTGTTTATGTGTGGAGATATCGTCAAAGGTCCCACATCAATTGTTGAGGCATTGGCTTCAGGCAGACAAACTGCCTTTGCTGTCGACAAGTACCTTGGTGGAACAGGAATTCTTGAGGATAGATTTGTAGACTATGCGAAGCCAAATCCATGGCTTGGAAAAGTGGAGAAGCTTGCGTACAAGCAATCTGTGCCAATGTCTTGCTTGCCCGTTGAAGAGCGGACAGGAAATTTCCTTGAGGTTGAACTAGGCTACAATGAGAAAATGGCTCAAGAGGAGGCTAGCCGTTGTCTGAGATGTGATTTGAGATTGAACATTCAACAAGCAGCCCAGCCTCCTGAAAAATGGTTGAAACTAGACGCCTCCACTGTTGCTAATGTTCCTGAAACGGATGGGGTATATCAACTCCTGAATGAAAACAACGAAGCAATCTATATCAAAGGCACCCTGAACCTAAGAAAAGACCTTCAGGAACAGCTAACCACCAACCCTGAAGCTAAACGTTTTCTGTACGAAGAAGCAAAAATGTTTACTACAAGAGAAAGCGAGCTTCTCCAGCAATTCCTCAAAAAACATGGAAGGCTACCAAGACAGAATGTGGACATCGATGATCTCTACTAAACACAGAAAACTGACCGTTCTGCTAATACATGCATTCTAGTTGGGCGTAAAGTTCGCGGTTCATTTGAAACGCATGATCCACATCGAGAGGTCGCTTGTCCAAATCAGCTAAAATGGATTTTTTATACGTTCTTGCTATTGATGCAGCAAACGGTTTTGGCTGTTCGTTTCCATTCTACTCTGCGCGCATGGATACGGGCAACCCTAAAAGTTTAGTTTATTCTTCGAAAGCGGTAGAAGACTCTTCCGTCTTCAAGTTCCACAATCTTTAGTTTGACTCTTTCTCCAATCTTCAAATTCTCATATCTTGCATCGTCAATCCGCGCTGAAATCAGTAAACTGCCTATTTTGACCATGCCAATGCAGAACGGTACGTCTTGAGCAAAGCCTAATGGTGGTCCGGCTTTCATCTCGGTAAAAGCGTAAAGTTCACCCTCAACGCCCAAGTCTACCCATTCCAGTTTGTCCGAGAGGCAGCCTGAACAGACAATTCTTGGTGGCCACAGAAGATTGCCACATTCTTTACATTTCGTTGTCGTTAAACGTCCTTCTCTGAGGCTCTTGAAGAACTGACTGATTCTTGTGTTTTTCTCGTCTTCTAACGGATAGAAATCTAGCATGTATGGAAGTTTTATGTTTTCCGGTCGTTTTATCTTCTCAAACTCTACGTTCCCCATATTCTAACCCCTCGAATAAACCAGGAGACTGTGCACGTTTGCTGCGCCACTCAGGTTATGGGTGACTGCTGTTTCTGCGTCTTTGACATACCTTCCTCTAGGTACTTCTCCTCTGAATTGATGCAGTATGTCTATGGATTGAAGAATTGCTGTGGCACCTAGAGGGTGTCCGCAACCGAGTAGTCCTCCTCTTGGGTTCACAGCTACTTTTCCGCCAATGTAGGGTTCGCCGTCTTCGATGAATTCTCCACCTTTGCCCTTTTCACACCAACCGAACGCTTCGTATTCCATTATTTCAGAAATTGTGAAGCAATCATGTAACTCAGCGATATCAATGTCGTTTACTGAGATTTTTGCTGTTCTTAACGCTTCTTTGACAGCTAGTTTAAGGGGAACCCACTCAGAAATACTTGCCAAGTTGTTTATTGCGTTTCCTATGTTAGCTTGTCCCGATCCAACGATGTACATGGGGGTGTCTGTGTATTTTTTTGCATCTTCAGCAGGAACTATAAAGACTCCAGCAGCACCGTCGGTTATCCCGCTGCAATCAAACAAGCTTAGTGGTGGAGCTATCATCAGTGACTGAAGTACCTTTTCAACTGTGACTTCCTTCTGAAATTGGGCTATGGGATTCATCGTTGAATAATGGTGATTCTTCACAGAGACGAGTGCCATCTGCTCTTTGGTAGTTCCAAACTCGTACATGTGTCTTTGAGCGGTCATCGCAAAGAATGGTGGTGCTGACATTGCATTGACACCATCCCACTCTCGATCCAACACACATGTCATATTTGTCTGAGCCTCAGCCATGTTTGGCATATACATCTTCTCCACGCCAAGAGCAACCGCCACATCAGCAATACCACTCGCAACGCAAGCCCACGCATATCGAATAGCGGCTTGTCCGGAAGCACACATAAGTTCAGTTGTTGCAATTACCTTCGTTGGAGTTATACCTAAGTGTTCAGCAACCATAGGGGCGACATGGACTTGAAACGTGAATCTCTCGGGTTGAGCGGCTCCCACGAGGAGTGCTTCAACGTCTTTGGGAGAAATGTTGTCAACATTGTCGAACATCGCCTTTCCCGCTTCTTGCACCAATTCTCTCCAAGTAGCCTCACGTTTGCCACATTTTGTGGCACCTCCGCCTACGATGGCGACTTTTCTCACTAGAACACCCTGAGAATTTTTAAGGAAAGAGAATCAAGCCCGTTATTAAGGATAGAGTTTATTTTCCTTTGTATTGGGGTTTTCTCTTTTCGAGGAACGCAGTTACTCCTTCATTAAAGTCCTCTGTGGATGTGAGAACACCAAAGGCTTCTGCTTCATTTGTCA
>DAOWHM010000044.1 GCA_030641425.1 Candidatus Bathyarchaeota archaeon
AAACAACACCATACACAGAATGGCTCCTTGAAGGTTCTTATACACTCATAATGCCAGAAACCCACAATGGATACATCTGGTCTCACTGGCTTGAAGACGGAGACACCAACAGAATCAGAATAACAACTCTACCAGGCACAACATACACTGCAGTGTATACAACAGTGCCGGTAGGAGGCACCACAATTGCCATAGAGTCTAACTACTTACTGTCATGGATAGCTTCAATTCTGCTGATCATCTCTGTAGTATTTGCTTCAGGTACCTACTTCAAACAGAAGAAATCTGAGAAGGAATAGCGGGTTCATTTCTGGCGCACGCGAATCCAAACTCACACAAGGAAAATATATTTCGCTCTGAAGAGCCTTCTTGAGAGTAGATTAAAAGGAATTATTTCTTTGAATGCTAGCGAGTAGGAAGCACAAACGTCGCGCGTTCATTTTTTCTAAATTTCTGTGGAAGAGGAGACAGCCCTAGTGCCAGAGATCAACAAACCCACAGCTATTGCAGACGAAGGTCATATGGGTGAACAAGCACTGTCTCCTCAACCAACTCAAAGATGCTTGCTTCCGTGGTTTTGTGCGGGCGCAACGGGAAATGTCCTACGAAAAATAGGGTTGTGAGGGTGACATCTCCCCTGAGGGCTTCGTCCAAGCTAGACGACGACCCCATATGGATGTACAAGGGTACTGAAATAAGCCTGTTTGCATACATGCGTTTTTTAAGGCTCTGCTGCGATACTGGAGTAAGTGGAGTGAATCTGAATGGTTGAGAATGAGATGGTTTGGGACCTCACACAACTTCTTAAGAGTACTGATGTCGTTTCCATTCGGCAAGAACTAGAATCAATGGTCTCCGAAGGTGAAAGAATAAGAGAAGAGTATCACGGTCATCTTGAAAGACTCGATGCAGAGAATCTGTTGAAGTTCTTAGAGAGGAAAGATGCATACATCCTGAAGTTCGAAGGAGTAAGAAAGTATTGTCGGCTGATGTACTCTGCTGACACGACTGACAATGTAGCCAAACAACTCAATGATGCCGTTTTGAAAGCATCTACGAAAGTCAGCCAAGCATTGGCGTTTATTGATATTGAGTTGGGGCGACTCCTTGCTGAGAAGCCACAGTTGGTGGATAGTTCTTTGCTAGCAGAGTACCAGCATTACCTGCAGAGGATTCTCAAGCGGGTACCCCACATGCTTTCAGAACCAGAAGAACGTTTGATAATAGTCAAAGATAGGAACGGGATCGATGCTTGGGAAAAGCTTCAGATCGATTGGCTTTCAACAAGAACTTTTGAGATTGAGATCGATGGGGAAAAGAGAATTGTCCCCTATGGAAGAATAATCGGCTTTTATGAAAGTCAGGATCGTAACCTTCGGAGAAAAGCAAACCAGATAGTCTATGAGAATCTTGGAAGGGATAAAATCATCTGGGCCAGCGCCTTACGGGCTGTATGTGAGGATCACATGCAGATGTGCAAACTCAGGAAATACGAGACTCCGATGACTCAGAGTCTAATTGACAATGATGTGAATCAACAGACCATTGACAGTTTAATGAAAACCATTGAGAAGAATGTGAATCTATATCGGAAGTATCTCAGTTTGAAAGCTAAGTTGATGAATCTACCGAAACTAGCTAACTACGATGTTGTTGCTCCTTTACTGAAGGCTGGTGAGAAAGACTTTAGTTGGAGAGAGGCTCAAGCATTAGTGGTGGAAGCCTATCAAGGCTTCGATGAGGAGATTGGTTCTTGGGTTACAGAGATGTTCTATAAGAAACATCTCGATGGGAAAATGCGTAAAGGAAAGGAATCTGGTGCCTTTTGTGCTTCTTGGCTCGCCGGAAAAAGCGCCTATGTTCTTCAAACCTTTAATGGCAAGATGGGTGACGTCTATACTCTGGCCCATGAACTTGGTCACGCTATCCATGCGTATTTGAGTTCAAGGGCTCAGAAACCAAGCAACTGTGAGATTGGGAGTTGCATAGCTGAAACTGGAAGCACGTTTGGTGAACTCCTACTAACCGAGATGTTGCTAGCCAAAGCAGAAACGAAGGAGGAGAAGCAGGTGATTCTCGCACATGTACTCGATGGATTCGGTATGGCAGCCTTCCAGGTCTCTGCGCGAGTCTTATTTGAGAGGAGCATGTATGATGCCACAGAAAGAGGAGAATTTCTCGATGGAGAGAAGGTAGCCAAACTGTGGGTGATGGCTCGAGACAGAATATATGGTGACTCGGTTGATTGGATGGTTGTGATGGAGTGGGAGTGGACTATGAAGCCGCATTATTACATCGCCAACTACCGCTTCTACAACTATCCTTATGTCTTCGCCCAACTTTTCGTGTTCGCCCTTTACAGGATCTATAAGGAGGAGGGAAAGGAGTTTGCTCCTAAACTGAAGAGGCTCTTGGCAGCAGGCTCCAGCAGATCCCCCCATGATCTCGCTTTGGAACTGGGCTTCGACATTGTAAAAGAGACATTCTGGGAGAAAGGCATACAGCAAGCCCGAGAGTTCATCAAAATGCTGGAAAGAACACTCTAATCACGTGTTCATACTGTCAGCGGGTTCAGTTACATGCATACTGCTGGAAAGTCTGCAAATGTCTTGAACGACCTATGACTAGAATTCTCGAGTAGCTAAAAGGTTGTTTGAGAAAAAAAGAACTCCAATGTAGAATCTTACATTGCAGTACGTACATTGATATTGGGTAGGCTGAGAGTGAGGGCCTCTTATGAACCACTCTTCGTCAAAGCTTAGCATTTCTCAAATATCTATTCCATACAAGTGAGGCCAGGTAACCAGCGATGGAACCACTTATTGTTCCCATAATCAATATAATTATCTCCACCAAAAGTGGAAGATACTCTTTTAAATACGTTAAATGAGTCATCACATAAAAACTTGAGACACCAACTAACATAGTACTCAAAGTCATCGCAGCAATCAATCTACTAGTTGCTACCCGACCCTCAACAACATCAATCTTAAATAGAAAGAAGAAACCATCAACAAGCAACCCATACAAAAGTGCAAACAAGAGAGTGAAGGGGGCTAGAGCTAAGGTCCACATGGCTGTTAAGACCCCTCCAATCAACGCAACGTATGTGGCTCCCATCTTCCCCAAAATTAATGCACCCACAGCGAGAAGAAGAGCCTGGATGATAACAAACATCTTATTCATGGGAGACGGCACAAAAACCTTAGTTACAAATATCACAGCACCAAAAACTGCGACAAATGCCATTCTTTTAGCAGAGGGTTTCAACTTATCACTACGATGCTTCTTGTTTCAATTTCCTCACAGTGTCAGACATCGAGTTGCTGCTTCACGAATGTGAGCATTTCATCAAACTCTTTGTCGTTAATCAGATTAGATGCTCTTAGCATGATTGAATCGGAGTCCATATGACCTATTCCAATTTCAGCTGCCCTCGTAAGTTGTTCTTGATCGCTCAATTTGACGTTAGCTATGCCTTCAGCCTTGTAAAACTTGAGAACTGCAACGCCAACTGCATCAACCGCTACTCTGTCACCTCCAACCACTATGACGCCTGAATTAGCTTTCTTTCCCTGTGCTGGACCTCCAGAGATGAAGCATTCTAATCCGTCCAAGACTATTAGATCAGGAGTGTAAGCAAGGTTGATTTCAGCGATTCGATGCCCTGGTTTCTTGTGGAGGATTGTTCTGTCAGCCGGATTGATTAAGCCAACACTGTTCTTGAGGCTTAATGTGAATATTCCTCCAAATTGATGTGTCTTTAGGCAAGGAAGGGAGATGATTCTTGAAGCGTTGTAAGCCTTGCGGGCGATTCGGAATCCATCAGGCCACGAGGAAGCTTTTGCAGGTTTGACTTTCACCCATTCTTCATTCTCAAAAAAAGATATGTTCACCTGGAATTCTTCAGCTGCTTTGAATATTCCGTTTTTTCTCATGGTCGCTTCAGTTGGTAGCCAAGCGGGTCCAGACATGTCACCGATGATAATCTGCTCATTCTTCAATCCCGTTGATAAAAGCTGCTTTATAATAAATTTTAACGTGTCCGGATGAGTGCTTGCGGGAAACGGATCGTGACTGTTACAGTTAGGCTTTACTAGCACATACCCTTCTTTTAGATTCCGTATTGCTGGTTCTATTCCACCAATGATGCGCATTGCCTCGATGAGTCCATGTTGTCGCTCTTCGCTTCGGACCACCGCAACTAGGCTCTTCTGGTTTTGAATGTAAGGGTTTGGCCTTGGAGCTTTACACTTTACCTCAGGAGCATGGTTCGCTTTTTCAGAAACTTCTCGAAAAATCTCTCTTGAAGACCTGACCATTTTCATTCGTCCATTCATTGCGTGCGCGCATCAGTTAACATATTATGTTTATAGAATGTTGATCTATCTTTCGCACACGAAGTAAGTTCTGCGATCAGGTTGTTATCGAGAACATTAAAAATCCCAGGTTAGTTGAATCCTAGCACATACACAATTGAGCCGTCAGTGTTGAATTGGAATGTTACAGAAGATTATTTCTAAAGTCCTCATTCGTACCTGCATACAACTGCGATTGGACTCTTATGGAGGTTGGGAAGGGGGAAGGATAAAAATTAGAAACCCTTTTTCGAGGGAGAAAGGAGAGGTTCTAACATTCCCAACCACATAATATCTCGAAACAGGGGATACTTAAGCTCTGGTTTTTTTGTTAGAGCCAAAACGCGTGCAGGGAATAGAGACTTTGACATCATCAAATACTCATGCCCGTAAAGGCAATGACCTATTCGAGTCTGACCATACTGGTGTATCGTGAGGAAGCACTAATGCAACTAGTGAATTACGCCAAATGTTAAATAACACGAGAGAATTTTAGATAAGTTGCAGCAATGCCATAGTGATTTTGATGATGGAGAACCTGAGAAGTCTCACAACGATTATTCGCAGAAGAAGGGATGTGGGACTGATCGTTGCATGGTCCATTCTAATGAGTACAATCATCCTGTACAACTTCAACGCATTTCACGTGGAAAACCCGTTCACAATGGGGGCTTGGGGATCCCCAACTTTCACTCTTCTAGAGCGAGTAGTGATATTGATCACAGGTTTCGTGGTTGGTTTCATACTTTCCGACGTTAAACGATTGGTGTATGGTTATTTCACCTCTATGGCTATGACCTACCTCATCGGAGTCATCATCGTGTTCCTGTACATTTGGTTTATAGTTAACCTTGGACCAGTATTCCAAACCATTCCTTTTGGTTGGGAGACAGTGCTCTTCACAGCGGTCGTTAAGGTCTTCGGGTTCATGATCCCCATAGGAATTATCTTCTCCCTCATGGGGGTAGTTACCGGGAATTTGCTGGCGATTTTCTCCAAGTACGCATAATAGTTGAACATGAATGTAAGTAAAGACATATATATCTCAAGAGATTGAAATACTTCAAAATGTGAGGATGGAGTAAATGATGACTAAGGTTAGAACGGGGAAACTCTTAATCACAATATTGATTCTTACAAGTACACTCTTAATGGGAATCCCGTTGCTGCCAAAACCTGTTCAGGCGGAGACGACGTTGCCCAATAACATGCCAGCTGTCTTCGTAGATCCACAAAATATAACTGGGACTCCAGGCAACACAACCACCATAAGTGTTAAGATCTTCAACTTGACAAACACAGTGTACCTTGGCAGCGCATCCCCCCCAGTCCCAGATACATGGTATTGGGGAGAACCACTTCCTCCTGATGGAGGCGGTCGTTATAAC
>DAOWHM010000107.1 GCA_030641425.1 Candidatus Bathyarchaeota archaeon
AAACTTCACTTCTTAGTCTCACCAAAGAGAATTTTGGGCAAAGATGGACATGTTGTCTCTATCGAGTGTATTCGAATGGAATTGGGGGAGTTTGACGCGTCTGGACGTAGGCGTCCTGTTCCTATTGAAGGTTCGGAATTTATCATTGAAGTCGACACAGTGATTCCCGCTGTGGGGCAGTCACTGGATCACACTCTTCTGCCAAAAGAGATTACACTTTCAGAGAATAACACAATTGCTGTTAACCCTCGCACGTTGCAGGCTAGTCTGCCTGAGGTTTTCGCTGGAGGGGATGCAGTGAAAGGTGAAGCCACGGTTATTGATGCTATTTGTCAGGGTAAAAACGCAGCGATTTCTATTGATCGATTTTTAAGAGGTGAAGATATGTTGGCTGGAAGAGAAGAGATCCTTTCGGAGGGTTTGACGGCTCCCCAAGAAGAGGTCGTGAGGAAACCTAGACAGGTGATGCCTCTTCTTCCCGTCAACCAAAGAGTGGGCGATAAGGAAGTTCAACTGGGATTTACAGAAGAGATGGTGATGGAGGAGGCAAGTCGGTGTCTGGCATGCGGAGGCTGCTCAGAGTGTTTGGAGTGTGAAAAGGTATGCGAGCTGACAGGTGTCATAGATCATACTCAGAAAGAGGAACACGTGACTGTTGAAGTTGGAGGAATAATTGTAGCGGTGGGATGCGAGGTTTTTGATGCATCTCTAACCCCCGAACTTGGATATGGGCGATACAAGAATGTGATCAGTAACATAGAGTTTGAAAGGTTATCTAATGCAGCAGGGCCCACTGAAGGGAAGATTCTTTGTCCTTCCACAGGAAAGCCGCCTAAAAGCGTGGTGTTCATTCAATGCGTTGGAAGCAGAGACAATAGATTCTGTAGGTATTGTTGTAGAATCGGCTGTATGGTTACACTGAAACAAGCTATTCTTGTTAAAGAGAAGATGCATCAAGACATCGATGTCTATGTTTGTTTTAATGACTTGCGAGCGTTTGGTAAAGGATACGAAGAATTCTATGAAAGGGCCCGTCGTATGGGTATCAAGTTTGTGAAGGGTTTGCCTTCAGAAGTCAAGGGATCTGGCGAAATATTGTACTTTGATGTCTACGAATCGAACACGAGCAAACTTCTCGAAATCAGAGCTGATCTAATTGTGCTTGCTTCAGGTCTTGTGCCTTCCCCGGAGTTCGCTGAATTGCAGGAGATTCTCCGTATTCCACGAAGCCCTGATGGATTCTTTTTAGAGACTCATCCTAAGCTTCAGCCTTTAGAAACGCCAACCAGAGGTATATTTTTAGCTGGAACATGTCAGAGCCCCAAAGATGTTCCAGATACTGTTTCACATGCAAGTGGCGCAGCGATGAAAGTCGCGGAACTGTTAGCAACCGGAGAAGTTGAGATTGAACCGCTAATTGCCACAGTGGAGGATAGTTTCTGCAGTGGTTGCGGAATTTGTGAATCAACATGTCCCTACCAGGCTATTGAACTAATAACCAAAGAAGGGAAGAATGTAGCGAACATTCTAGAAGCTGTCTGCCAAGGTTGTGGAGCATGCTCCGTGGCTTGTCCAACTCACGCTATAGATATGCAACATTTCAGACATGAACAGATATTGGCTCAAATTGCTGCTGCTGTTTCAGGAGGGGAAGCTTAGTGAGCCTTATCGACCTAATGACTATGGCAAAGCCAAATAAAGAGTTACAAATGAAGATTCTAAGTCTTTTGTGGAATGTTGACCCCGCTGACTGTTTTCAATGTATGCGATGCACCAGTGGATGCACATCTCTTAAACTCTTAGAGTTGAAACCACATGAGGTAAACCTCCTCGTAAACGCTGGTTTCGTTGAAGAACTAGTCTCATCTGACATTATCTGGGCATGCGCTTCTTGCCTAAAATGTAGAGAAAGATGTCCTCAAAAAGCTTCACCATACAACATTATTATTGCCTTAAGAAATCTGGCGGTGGAAAGAGATGCGAAGATTCCAGAGGTATATATGAAGGCTGTGGCACAAATCCTAGAGATCGGGTTTACTCAAAAGCCCCAAACAGTTACTTCTAGGGAAATGCAACCGTTCAACAGGGAAAAGCTAGGTTTACCTCAAATACGCTACCCAGATGATAAGTTTAGGGCGATATTCATGAAGATCCTTGGAGGGTGAGTAGATGAAAGTTGCAGTCTATTGGGGATGCAAAATCTCAACGGTTCAATATGCTTACGAGATGTCAGTTAGACAGGTTCTTCCACATTTCAATATTGAACTGGTTGATCTCAACGAAGTGTCCTGCTGCGGTGGACCTGTGAGAAGCATCAACACTCTTGCTGCGATGTACCTCTCTGCGAGAAACCTTGCTGTTGCCTCCATGCAAAATGGAGCGGATGGGCTGCTAGTTCCGTGCAATGAATGCCACTTCATGCTGAGTGAAACGAAATACCGGATGCAGAATGATGAAGAGTCGCAGAGCAAGATAGAAAAGATGTTGAACAAAGAGGGACTCGTATACGATTCTA
>DAOWHM010000012.1 GCA_030641425.1 Candidatus Bathyarchaeota archaeon
AAGATAGCCACCGTCTGCTATCTCATAGATGCTCTGAAACTTCGTGTTGGAGACGAGAGAGATCCAGATGAAGCAGACACTATCGGTGCCACAACTCTGAGACCTGAACACGTAAAGTTTATGGAAGGTAATGTAGTGCGCTTTGATTTCTTAGGTAAGGATGCTGTCAGATGGCAAAAACGGGCAAGGTTGCCTAAGCAAGTTGTTGACAACATTGGAGAGTTCATGGGCTCAGCTGAGTCTTCGGTTTTTGAAGGAGTGAACTCTCAGAATGTTTCTCTCTTCCTCGATGAAGTTGTCCAGGGTATCTCAGCGAAAGTTTTCAGAACATTTCATGCCTCAAAGGCAGTGGCAGACTTTCTAAGTAGTTCCGGAGTTTCAAAACTTAAACCTGAATATGAAAAGAAACATGTTGCAACCATGGCAAACCTTGAAGCCGCTATCATCTGTAATCATAAGAGGAAACCCCCAAAAAACTGGAAAGCATCCTTATTAAAAAAAGTTGAGAGGCTAAAAGAATTGAAGATGAAAGATACGCCTAGTGCTAAGAAGCGTGCCAAGAAACTGGAATTTAAGATCAAAGCTGTTCGTGAAACCAGAGACTACAATCTTGGAACTTCTCTGAAGAGCTATATCGACCCCCGCATCTACTACCGATGGGGGAAAAAAGTGGATTTTGACTGGAAGCTCTACTATCCCAAAGCGTTGGAGAAGAAGTTTTCTTGGGTTGAACGACATGATAACTAGATCTTTTTGAAGCGAGTGATGAAAACCAGCTGATTCTCATCCCATCGACCATGTTTCTTCTTCCATTCTTCTCTGAACTCTTCTAGGCTAAAGTTTCCTTCTGCTTTAGCGTCTACTTCAGTGAAATATTTCAAACGTTTTCTTTCAACCGAAATTATATGCAGATCTGCAAAATGAGGTTCCAAAATTGTAGCCACAACAACCTTTCCGGCTTTCACCTTCGCGTCTGGAGCGACTGCTGTAGTCTTCTGAGTTCTCAAACCCTTTAGAATAGGCTCCATTTCAGCAGCTGCGAAAGTGAGCTCGATGGGACCTTCAAGGGCTTCTTTCAAAATCTCTTCAACAGGCTTTTCAGGTTCTTGTGCAACCTTAGCAATTACACGCCTAGCTGTCCGACCATGAACAGGTCTCTCAGCTATTTCCTTAGCCACTTCAATCTGTCTAGCAGGTTCTTTAATCTGTCGTGTTATAGTAAGAGCTGTGCTGTAATCAAGTGTGCCCAGTGGTCGGGGTACTCCTGCTCTTTCAGCAGGCGCAATCATCCTTTGAATCTCCCCTGGGACCTCCGTCAACTTTAGCCAATTGCTGATGGTATCGATGGATACTCCGATATTAGAAGCAAGAACTTCCCTGGAGGAGTATTTCTGAGGATATTTCTCCAGAAGTTGCCTGCAACAGTTTCCTTTTTCCACAGCGTTGAGATCTTCCCTTTGAACGTTTTCGATCAGATTCAACTCGATGACTTGTTCGTCGGTTATATTGCGGACGATGGCTGGAACTTGTAGCAGACCTACTTGTTGTGATGCACGGTAACGCCTTTCGCCCACCACAACTTCAAATTCATCACCAATAGGACGGACTATTATTGGCTCTAAGAGACCTACCTGTCTGATGCTGTCAGCGAGTTCATTGAGTTTCTCAATATTTATGTCAAAGCGAGGATTAAGTCTGTTCGGTTTTATGCGATCTAACTCTAGTAACACTAACTCCACTAAGCGTTCCCTCTTTTCCATCTCCAAGACATTATGTTTTGCATTTATAGCTATGTCTATAGATGTTAAACAGATTAATTCGAACATTGCCTTGCACGCTGACAATACATGTGCGGAGAAAGGTAGAAATGTTCTGGACGTCCAGTATTGAATGAAATGATAGAGTTTGTATTGTATTCTCGCCGAGGTAGAACTAATAGCGACTTTAGAAACCTCCGAGAGGGAGGAAGGCTAGATGTCGTCTACCAATGTCTTCTCCTCGGGTTATTCACCTCAGGAGCTATAAGACGCGATGTTGTTTTCCACGCTATCTTAGGTGGTCCACCCAGACCCCCTATTCACATAACCGTTGACGGTAAAACTGTCAGGAATGTGAGAACAGACGAGCGAACTTGGGAGGATATTCTTCGAAAAGTCTTAGCCGGAGGCTCCCATCCGGGGATAAAGGTTGATCGGAAGAGTCTACAGGAACTCCTTCGGAGCAAACGGAACATCTTTGTCCTCGAAGAGAAAGGCGATAACATCTCAACCATAAGTTTCGGCGATGACCCAGTGTTTGTTTTTGGTGACCAAGTAGGATTGCCAAGGAAAGATGAGAAATTCGCTTTGCGCCGGGGTAGAAAAATCTCTTTAGGCAAGCGACCTTACCTCGCAGCAACCTGCGTAGATATCATTAACTATTTGGCGGACCTGCAAAATGAACTTAGACTCAAACAGCAACCACACTGTACTTAAGGTTAAAGCCTTGAAAACGTCGAAAAATGTCTGTTCTAGACTTATTTTCTAAGGCTAATGGATGGAATTTCACTCATCGCCTTCCTTTACGATTCTATGTATCATATATGCAATCAATCAACTGGTTTTCCTTTTTCAATAGATAAAACCTATTTCACATGATAATAAACGTTATAGGCAAGTCGTACCATTATTCAGATTGGCGAGTGGCGAGTACTACTCTTTAGATACTCTCCAAAAAGGAAAATCATCTTTCCTTTCCTTTTCTCCCCTCCACTCGCCTCCTCTTACCACTATTAATAGATATATATTTCCAGAACTCTGTCTACCATTGCTTGTTCCTTCATCTCCTAAGAAGCCCCGGGCGGGCTTTGATCCCGCGACCGACGGTTTACGAAACCGTTGCTCTACCAGGCTGAGCCACCGAGGCAACCTAACATATATTGAGGATTGTGTAGTGCAAAGTTTTAAGCCTTCGGATACATGCATCAGTTATGATCACGGAATCTTTGCTAATATTTTAAGTCAGTCTGCAGCTATTCCTAGTTGGATGAATATCTTTTGACAACAGCAGGGGAACTTGGGGAACGAAGAATAATAGAGATCGTCTGGCAAAATCTGGACAGAGCCCCGAATATGTCCATTCCCTTTGGTGATGATGTATCCGCTTTAGATTGTCGAGATAACGATCTTACTGTTCTGAAAACTGATATGCTTGTTGGCAGAACAGATGTTCCGCCAGGTATGAACTTTTGGCAGGCAGCCCGAAAAGCTGTCGTAATGAACGTCAGCGATCTAGCGTCAAAAGGAGTTAAGCCTTCTGCTCTTCTTGTTTCATTAGGCATTCCACAGAGTCTAACAGAGGAGGAAATCAAACAGGTCGCGAAGGGTTTGAATGCTGGCGCGAGAGAGTACGGTACTTATGTCTTAGGAGGGGATACTAGTGAAACACAAGATCTCATAGTCAGCGTTGCAGCTTTCGGTCTAGCAAAAAAGGGAGGATTAATGTTGCGGAGTGGCGCACAGCCTGGAGATGTTTTAGCCACAACAAGCGAATTCGGCCTTGCACCTTCAGGTCTGAAAATCCTAAAAGAGGGGCTTGCAACGCCGGCAAAGTTACGGAGGAAACTTATTGATGCTGTTCTGATGCCTTATGCAAGGCTCAAGGAAGGCTTGATCCTCTCCGAGACAGGAGCGGTTACATCTTCTATTGATTCAAGCGATGGATTGGCTTGGAGTCTTTTCGAAATAAGTCAATCCAGTGACGTGGGCTTCATAGTTGAAAATCTGCCAATAGCTCAAGAAGCCTACGAATTCGCAGGAATGCACAATCTTAACCCAGTTGAGCTAAGCCTTTATGGAGGCGAAGAATACGAATTGATCGTCACTGTTAAACCTGAACTGTGGAAGGATGTTGAGAGAACAGTAAAACGGAAAGGCATGAGCCTTATCAGAGTTGGCGTAACCACAGAGTCAAAGTCGATTCTTCTTAAACGAGAAAAACAACTAGTGGAAATTGAGGCTAAGGGATATGAGCATTTCAGATGATGGAGAATCGAATAGCATACTCTGCTGCGATGTTGGAAGTCTCCCACATGACCAAGACACAAACAAGCTCTTGGAAGGGGCTAGTCAGTTCACGACAGGCTCAACTACTGACTCTGCGAAATATTTTGAGAACACGATTGTGAAGGCATTTCTGGGAAAGCTGAAGGAAGGCGTTTCCGTTCCAGCTTTGCCTCAGTTTCGAGACATGTCGCAGATGTTTAT
>DAOWHM010000058.1 GCA_030641425.1 Candidatus Bathyarchaeota archaeon
AGAGCATGTGGAGGAGTTGAATATGGAGAAACGTCTCAAACGCATGCTTGACCTTGGAAGTGTGGAGCTTTCAGATGAGGAGTTGCGATTCTATTCGAGGCAGATAATGTTGGATGCCGTGGGTTTTGATGGACAGCTGAAATTGAAGGGAGCGAAAGTCTGTGTAGTTGGTCTTGGGGGGCTAGGTTCCACAATTGCTGTTCAGTTGGCGGCTATGGGAATTGGACATTTGAAATTTGTGGATAGAGATGTTGTTGAGGAATCCAATCTTCAAAGGCAGCACCTCTACAGCTTCGATGTTATAGGTCTCCCAAAAGTTGAAGCAGCCGTGAAGAGGCTGGAGGGGTTAAATCCTTACATTAAATATGAACCAATGCCTTTATCGCTCAGTGAGTACAACGCTTTAGAACTTCTTGGCGATGTCGATGTCGTCGTCGACGGCTTAGATAACATGAAAGCACGATATGTTGTGAACAGAGCTTGTGTGAAACTGGGCATCCCTTACGTATTTGGAGCAGCAATTTCAACTTTCGGAAATACCTCAACAATAATTCCGGGAGAAACCGCTTGCTTAGAATGCTTCTATGGAAACCTCAATGACGAGAATCTACCTTCATGCGCAACAATTGGAATTCACCCATCGGTCTTAGGAGTCATAGCAAGTGTAGAAGTTGCTGAAACCATCAGGATACTCTTAGGGAAGAAACCAAACCTCAAGAATAGACTACTTTACTGCGACATTGGTAACTTGCGATTTGAAGAGATTGAGATTGCACGCGTAGAAAATTGTTTAGCTTGCGGGGTTCAGCCGGAAACTTTACTCAAACCCAGTGAGGGCGTTCTAGTTGAAGAGAGTTGTGGCAGGAACAACAAGAGAGTTTTCATCATAGCTCCGAAAAAGACCCTGACCGTGGACTTGAAGAACCTAGCTAACTTGCTGAAAACAGAGACAGAGATTGAAGTTGAGGGAAGGTTTGGCTTAACCTTCACTAAAGAAGCTGTCCATGCAAGCATCCTAGAAAGTGGCGTCATGATAATTGAGGGGACGCAAAACAAAGAGAACGCTCTGGAATTCTATAAACAGATCTTGGACAGAACTGGAATTTATTAGATTAGATCAGTTCTTGAATAAATTGGCTCAACCCTAGTAAGATTACTTGAGCGCGCGCTAAAACTCGATGCCTTTCCTAGGAGGAACTCCCTGTTTAAAGGGGTGTTTTACTTCTCTCATTTCCGTCACAAGGTCAGCAACATCAATGATCTTCTGTGGCACATTTCTTCCTGTCAGAATCAGTTCTACATGCTCAGGTTTCCCCTTTGCCAGATCAACTACGTCTTGTACTTTTATGAGTTCTAAGGCTAGGGCAACATTAATTTCATCAAGTATTACAATGTCGTATTCGCCACTTTCAATAATATCTCTGGCTAGATCCAGAGCTTTCTTAGCAGATCTGATGTCGTCCTCTTTTGGAGGTTTTTCGGTTATGAATCTCCCGTGGCCAAAGGCTTTCAGCTTCAAGTTTGGCAATTTCTTGATTGCATAGAGCTCACCATAATCAAAGCCACCTTTGATGAACTGTATAATGTAGACTTTCAATCCTCTGCCTACAGCTCTGAGAGCTAACCCAAAAGCAGCAGAAGTCTTCCCTTTCCCATTTCCAGTGTAGACTTGCACCAGGCCCTTTGTGAGTCTCTCCTCTTTCATCCAGTTATCTTCCTTTCGACCATGTGAGAATTTTGGTTAGTGCTTCTTCGGCTGCAGATAGGGGATCTATTTCCCTTGAGAGAAGCTTTGAGATCAATCGATCTAGTTCCCCCTGTTTCTGCAGAGTATCTAAGATGTAATCTGCTGTCTTTTTCTTTAATGCTTCTTCAAGTTCCTCTCTAACTATTCTTCTCTGTCTTAGGCTATCTTCGCCTTTGCTCAGGTATTCTTTATGTTCTCTGATCTTCTCTAAGAGTTCAATGATTCCTTCGCCCGTTGTGGCTATGGTTTTTACAATGGGAGGTATCCATTTGCTCTTTTGGTTTCCAAGTTGCAGCATTGCTTGGATGTCAATGACTGCTTTATCAGCGTTTTCACGGTCAGCTTTGTTTATTGCGAAGATATCTCCTATTTCCATGATGCCTGCTTTGATGGCTTGGATCTCGTCTCCGAAGCCAGGGGCTAACATTACTACTACTGTTGGTGCAACCTTAATGATGTCTACTTCTGCCTGTCCAGCGCCTACTGTTTCAATGATGATTATGTCTTTGCCTGAAGCGTCAAGTATTCGGACGGTGTCTCTTGTGGCCAATGATAGGCCTCCTGGATTGTTTCTTGTCGCCATGCTACGTATGAAAACTCCTTCGTCTACGGTCAGTTCTTGCATTCGTATGCGGTCGCCTAGAAAAGCGCCTCCGGAAAAGGGGCTGGTAGGATCGACTGCAACGACGCCTACGGTTTTGCCTTGGCTCCTTAATTCTTTAACTAGTTTTTCGATAAGTGTGCTCTTTCCAACCCCTCCGGATCCAGTAATTCCTATTACGTGAGCCTTTCCAGTGTGGGGATATAGTAGGGCCATTATCTTCTCTGCTTCAGATGTCCCGTCTTCTACATGTGTTATTCCTTTGGCTATGGCTCTCGGATTTCCTCGCAGTAT
This sequence comes from Candidatus Bathyarchaeota archaeon, assembly GCA_030641425.1. GTDB lineage: Archaea > Thermoproteota > Bathyarchaeia > Bathyarchaeales > SOJC01 > SOJC01. Next base: position 2,643 of record DAOWHM010000058.1, read on the forward strand.
TAAGCTGGCAATTTGAGGGGCATCTGCCACTTTTTATCAACGACTCTTGGGCACATTGCTCTTTACGAATTTAATTACTGTTTCCGTTCGCGTGCCTGGACCGAAGATCTCTTTTATCCCGAGTTTTTGGAGTGGTGTAATGTCCTCCTCTGGGATTATGCCTCCGGCAAACACTAGAACATCATTTAGTCCTTTTTGCTCCATCAACTTCATTATCTTTGGGAAAAGCGTCATGTGAGCTCCCGACAATATGCTTAGTCCTAGAACGTTAACATCCTCCTGCAAAACTGTCTCTACAATCTTTTCTGGTGTCTGCCTAAGCCCTGTATAGATTACTTCCATTCCCGAGTCTCTCAGGGCTCTTGCTATGACTTTGGCGCCTCTATCATGGCTGTCTAATCCTGGTTTTGCCACAAGGACTCTGATTTTCTTCTCTGGCAAGATTCAACTCCTCCCTATTAAATGATGATTAATTCTTTGTATTCTCCATACACTCCTCGCAGGACACCACACATTTCCCCTAGTGTCGCATAAGCTTTTACTGCTTCTATAATTGTAGGCATCAAGTTGCCACTCTTATCAGCATTGTCGTGGAGTTTGCTGAGTGCTTCTTTCACTTTGGTGTTGTTGCGTTCGTGTCTGAGTCTCTGGAGTCCTGCTATCTGTTGTTCTTCAACTGCGGGATCGACGCGTAAGAGGTTGATTGGACATTCTAGTTCTTCGATGTAATATTTATTTACGCCAACCAAGGGTCTTTCGTTGCCATCGATCTCCTTCTGACATTTGTAGGCGCTGTCAGCGATCTCTTTTTGGAAGAATCCTCTCTCGATGGCTTCGTAGACACCGCCCATGCTGTCAATCTTGTCAATGTAGTCCATCGCTTTCTCTTCCAGCTGATTCGTCAGCACTTCCACGTAATGGCTTCCTCCTACAGGATCTATTGTGTTTGGGACGCCGCTTTCATGGGCTACTATCTGCTGTATTCGCAAGGCTATGCGTACTGCTTCCTCGCTTGGAAGGCATAATGCTTCATCGTAGCTGTTTGTGTGTAAGCTTTGAGTTCCTCCCAGTATCGCTGCAAGAGATTGAATTGTTACTCGGATGATGTTGTTTAGAGGTTGATTTGCGGTTAGTGTGCAGCCGGATGTTTGAACATGCATCCTCATCCACATAGATCGTGGTTTTTGCGCATGAAATCGATCTTTCATAAGTCTTGCCCAGAGTCTTCGTGCTGCGCGGAACTTTGCGATTTCCTCAAAGAGGTCGTTGTGGCTTGCGAAGAAGAAACTTAGTCTCGGGGCAAACTCGTCTACTTTCAGCCCTCTTTCTAATGCAGCTTCCACATAGGATATTCCGTCATAGATTGTAAACGCTAATTCTTGAAGCGCATTCGATCCAGCT
>DAOWHM010000110.1 GCA_030641425.1 Candidatus Bathyarchaeota archaeon
GAGGCTATGTCTACCGCTTCAAGGGTTGCAACCTTCGTAGGGAAAGGTGAGGTTTCTGTCTCGCCAGAAGTAGCCTATATAATTCCTGAAAAATGTAACAACTGTGGGGTATGCATAAAAGTATGTCCCGTTGCGGCGGTGGAAAAGTCTCCTACAGGCTTAAAGATCAACCCGATGTCATGTGTTGGATGTGGAATCTGCGTGCCAAGATGTCCTGAAGAGGCTATTGACCTTAAGCACTGCACTGAAGCCCAGTTGATGGCTCAAATCTGTAAAGTAAGCGAAGGCGGCAAGGCGCCAAAGATCATCGCTTTTCTTGAGAAAGAGATAGCTTACGGAGCTGCTGACTTAGCTGGGCAGTCTAGAGCATCATATCCCCCCAACGTGGAGATAATCAGCGTTCCCAGCACTGGAAGGGTTGGCTTGAAACATTTGCTGCAGGCATTCGCCTCTGGAGCTGACGGCGTGATATTACTTGAGGATCATGGCGGCGTGTTTACTGAAGAGGCTTTGAGGAAACATGTTACTCAATTGAAAAAGGAGCTAAGAAAGTATGGTGTCCAGTCCCTCCGTCTTATGTCGTTTTCTACAACGCTTCCAGAATACAACAAGGTACTCAACATATTCGAAACATTCAACGAGAGAATTTCGAAGATGGGTCCTCTTTCACAAGAAACACGCTTGAAAATCAAAGAAAAACTTGCAACGCAACAGAGTTTTTCGGCAGATTGAGACAATTAGGAATTCATGTAAAGCGTATGGAATGGTGATGAGAATGGAGAGTTGGGACTTAATTATCATCGGCGCAGGACCGGCTGGTCTTACAGCGGGTATTTATGGAGCTCGAAGCGGACTCAAAACGCTAGTTCTTGAGGAAAAAACCCCTGGAGGCGCAGCCGCTGAAACCCCATTAGTCGAGAATTACCCCGGCTTTTCTGGAGGCATCAGTGGACGCGATTTAGTTGATAAGATGACTGAACACTGTAGAAAAGCAGGAGCTGAAATCAGACAGTTAGAAAGGTTCATTGAACTAAATGTCAAGGATGAAAGAAGAATTGTTAAAACGGACAGAGCCACTTACTCAGCCTCTGCTGTGATTATTGCTTCTGGCTGTCATTACAGGGAGCTTGGAGTACCCGGTGAAAAAGAGCTTCGTGGCAGAGGAGTCAGCTATTGCACCCTGTGTGACGGCCCATTCTTCAAAGGAAAAAAGGTGATTGTGATAGGCGGTGGAAACGCAGCGATTGTCTCTGCAATACACCTTGCGAATTTGACATCGGATGTTAAGTTGGCTCATCGAAGAAGTCAGTTGAGAGCTGAAGAAGCGCTTGTGAAGGATCTCCATGCGCAAAAGGTGAATGTTCTATGGAACACGGAGCTCAAAGAGATCAGAGGCGATGTCAAAGTGAAAGGCGTTGTCCTAGTCAACAGCAAAACTGGTGAGACTAGAGAAATGGATGTTGATGGTGTGTTTGTTCAAGTTGGTGAAGTGCCGAACAGTCAAATCGCTAAGGAAGCCGGTGTTGAAGTGGATAAAGATGGCTATATCATTGTTGACAGTCGTCAGAGAACCAATCTAAGCGGTGTGTACGCTGCCGGTGACGTGACCACAAGTCCAGTTAAGCAGATGGGAACCGCCGTGGGGCAAGCCATAATAGCAGCCACTGAAGCGTTTGGTTACACAAAACAACCATACTACTACAAAGCATGATTCCCCATGTTCGTAAGATACTTAGAGTAAGGTTCAAGTTTCAAATTAAGAAGTGAAGTACTCTCATTCGACAGAGGAAAATTAACTTGGATAACAACGCAGTACTTGTGGTTGGCGGGCATGCATGCATGCGTTGTAGGTTAAGTGTTAGCACGAAAAAGAGCGGGTGCTGATGCAATATTTCGCTACTGCCATGTATTTTAGAAAGGTTTTATTCTGCAATACTTCATAACAGTAGTAGGTGGGAAAATGACAAGCGAAGATATACCTCTAGGAAGAGAAGGCGGATTATTGGCGAAACTTTATGAAACTACTCAGGTGGAATCTAATCAAGTGATGTGTGTTGAACAACATGTGAGAGACAAACATGGTAAAGCTCCATTGATGGATAAGACACGGAAAGCTTGCAAATACGGCAGAGAAAAAGGGAAAGCGACTACATGCGGTAACTGTCCTTACGGAGTCAAACTACTTGAACCAAGATCAGTGCATGATAGTCATGAAGTTCTCAAGAAATTGAAAGAAGAACAAAGAAAAAAATCAGTATATGTCAGTTAAGGAAAATTGCTTTCTGGTTAAGTTAGTCCAAGAATTTTTCCACTTCTTCTTTGTCCGCTCCCCTGCGCTTATTGCGGGTTTATCGCTTCCAATTCGTTAGTCAACACGTAGGGTTTAAAAATAACCAGCATTTCAGTTATGAAAGGAGCAGTGACGTGATGAAAAGTTTGTCTGAAGACGAAGAGTTTGATGTCATTGTTGTAGGCGGCGGTCTCGCAGGGTTGAATACGGCTATTATGTGTGCAACTAGACACTTGAAAGTTGCACTTTTCGAAAGAAACAAGATGGGTGGCTTCCTCGCAACTCTTTATCCTAGTAAGATAATTCCAAACTATCCCGGTTTCCCCGAGGGAATAGTGGCCATAGAATTAGTGAGAAACTGGTTGCGGCATCTCCGATTCAGCGGTGTCAAAGTGAAGAACGAGACTGTCTTGGATGTTGCCAAAGGTCTGACGGTAACTACTGACAAGAAAAAGTACAAGTCCAAGGTTGTGGTTATCGCCACGGGAACCAAACCTAGACGACTAGGAATACCCAATGAATCCAAATTCAGCAAAGAAGGTAGAGGAGTATACTATTTTCCGTCTCATCCTGAAGATTTCTTGGGAAAGAAGGTTCTAGTAATCGGGGGTGGAGACACCGCTATAGATGCGGCACTTGAACTGCTTAACTTGGCTGATGAGATAACTTTGGTTCATAGACGTGAAAGTTTTCGCGCTTTTGATGAAAATGTAGAAAAGGTTAGAAAAAGTGGATTGGTTGACCTAATTCTTAATGGAGAGGTTGTTGCTATAAAGGGACGCAATAGAGTGGAAAAGCTTGTGATGAAGCAGGAAGGAAAGAAACTAGAAAAAAGAGTTGACGCCATCATGATCGCAGTAGGGCTCGTTCCAAACAATGAAGCCTTCAAACACCTTGGATTAAGAACTGATGAACGTGGTTTCATCATGACAGACCGAGCTCAGAGAACAAACATTGAAGGAATCTTCGCTGTAGGTGACATTACCTATGTTGGGCTTCGCTTAATCACTGTAGCTGCGGCTCATGGAGCTATTGCTAGCCACCATATATACTCATATGTGAAAAAACCCTACTGGGCAAGAGAAACTTAGTGAAATAATGCCTCGGCATCTATCAGAATTCAGCATTTGTTCTCTCCACCGTTGATACTGATATATTTCTGAAAGATAGGATTGCCTGAAGCTTCAGGTCTGCATGCATATTTGCTGATAAACCATAATCCAGTGACTGTTTTTCGTCGAATAAAGAGCAATACTAAATAGCGAGAAGTTCTTATCTCTCCCACGGTTTACAAATTTAAAGGTGTTGTAACATGCCTAAACAAGCCAGCCTATATGAAGAGGCGTTGAAACCGCTGAAGAAGGCAGCAGATATACTGAATCTGGAACCTGATATCGTACAAGTCTTGAGTAGCCCCGAACGAATGTTGATTGTCTCGATTCCTGTGAAAATGGAC
>DAOWHM010000097.1 GCA_030641425.1 Candidatus Bathyarchaeota archaeon
AGATCAAAGAACTTAATATCTTCTCCTTACGTTCAATCTCAGTTATCATCGGTCTTGTGGCGAGTTCCCACTCATCTGTAGGCTCTCGGGCTTCTTTCATAGCAGTAGCCAAGGTCCGAGCCATTGCTTGAACAATCGTGTCTACCTCGGAAGAGGGTTTCTCTTCTCCTTTAGTCGCCGTAGCCATCTGCTCTTTCGCAGCATCGTCTGCTGAAATTTCTTGGGTTTCTGCTGTAAGGACCCACATCTCTCCTCTCCTGTCAACAACACTGGTGGATTTCAGAGATTGCATCATGGCATATGCGGACTCAGGTCCGTATTTTGGGATGTTCAACCCTTCGGAAACTTCGTCTAGAGATGCTTGACCATTATTCTCCTTGAGAAAACTTATTACGTCATTCTGGTCAACCATTCACATCTTCCCTGAACTCTATTATGATTCTCCTACTAAAAAGATTCTCACTCAAAAATGTAATAAGGAAAGTAGAGATAAAAGACTGATGTATGTTACAATGGTGGGAGAGACTTGGACGTTTTTGAAGCCATTCAAACCCGAAGAAGCATTAGAAAATACAAGTCTGGAACCATTCCTAAGGAAAAACTAATGATGATATTTGAAGCAGCTCGTCAAGCGCCATCTGCAGGTAACCGTCAGGCGTGGCGTTTCATAGTTGTGACTGATTGGGGAAGAAAGAGAGCGTTGGCAAAAGCAGCGAACAATCAGATGTTCATAGCTGATGCAGGGGTAGTAATAGCGGTTATAGGCATAAGTGAGATTTCAACGAGATGGTTTGACAAAGATCCTATGATCGCAACTGAACACATGGTTTTGGCGGCTACCGCTCTCGGCTATGGTACATGTTGGATAGGTGCCTTCAACGAAGATGAGGTAAAGCACCTCCTCAAGATTCCAAAAGAGATGAACGTTGTCGCAATATTATCTATCGGAATGCCTGACGAAACCCCCGAGCCCCGATCAAGAAAGGAGATTCCTGAAATCTTCTTCAAAGAAGAATACAACAACCCCTTACTTCTGCAGTGATTCCTATGGACATGAAAGCCGTTTATAGATATATTGATCAGCACTCACAAGATTTCATCCATGATTTATCGGAGCTAGTGAAACAACCCAGCGTGTCCGCGAAAGGAGAGGGATTGCACGAATGTGCTGAGAAGGTGGAATATATGCTCCAAGAAACTGGGTTCTCCACGAGACAGCTTCCAGAAGTAGATGGGAACCCCGTAGTCTATGGAGAACTCAAAAGTAAGCACTCAAAGAAGACACTTCTCTTCTACGATCATTATGATGTCCAACCTCCTGAACCTCTTGATGAATGGAGATTTGACGCTTTTAGTGGCAAGATACATGATGGAAGAGTGTATGGTAGAGGAGCCTCGGATAACAAAGGAAACATTGTTTCACGAATAAAAGCCACTGAAGCCTTTCTAAAGATTATTGGCGATGTTCCCGTTAATGTGAAGTTCATAGTTGAAGGTGAAGAGGAAATTGGCAGCCCCCACCTCAAATCTGTACTGGAACAACACAAGAAGCTATTCTCCAACGACGCTACCATTTGGGAATTCGGTGGAACGAACTATGAAGGACGACCTGAGATATATCTTGGACTTAAAGGTGTACTTTCAGTGGAGTTGAGAGCCAAAGGGGCAAGTCGAGATGCTCATTCCGCAAATGCGCCATTAATCCCAAATCCTGCTTGGCGCCTCATCTGGGCTCTAAACACAATGAAGAACAACGATGATCGAATACTTATTCCGGGCTTCTACGAAAGCGTTCAACAGCTTACAAAAGAAGAACTCCAGCTACTGAAAGAATTGCCACTTGAGGAGAGAAAAATCAAGAAAACCTTCGGCTTGAAAGAGTTCCTCCATGGAAGAACAGGAATAGAAGCCAAGAGAGAACTGCTTTTCTCTCCCACATGCACAATCAACGGATTTCTCACAGGCTATACTGGACCCCGCTCCAAAACAGTATTGCCCAATGAAGCTATGGTGAAATTGGACTTTAGATTGGTATCCAACCAAAAGCCAGATAACATCTTCAAAAAGCTGGTTAAGCACTTGAAAGAAAAGGGATTCAGCGACATTAGAACAATACAATATGGCTCTACTGAACCAACAAAAACTCCTGCTACCGACCCATTTGTTGAGGTAGTGGCGACCGCCGCGGAAAAGGTGTATATGAAAACAGCTGTTGTATATCCTACAAGCGCAGGCTCAGGACCCATGCATCTGTTCCGAAATATGCTAGAATGTCCTGTTGTATCAGCAGGCTGCAGCCATGCAGATGCAAAGGGTCATGCACCAAACGAGAATATTACTATAGACGGCTTCATAAAAGGAACCAAGTTCATGGCAACGATTATGAATGATTTGGCGTGATCTCTCCCCCTCTCAACAATATGTACACCTCGAATCATTCATATAACATCAATTTCCTGAAGTACACCGCCCACGCAAGTGATGAAATAGTTACCGCACACATCTCTGAATGTCAACTCCTACAAGGTTGAAGATTATTGATTTCAAGATCCGAAGCAATTGAACTTGTCAAGAATACAAGCAAGTTTTCCCATGCGTTGATTGCTTCAGTTATGATGAGGATGATCGCTGAAAGACTAGGCGAAAACAGTCTGGAATGGGAATTTGTCGGTCTGCTACATGACTTAGACATCGATCAAACTAGAAATAGCATAAACAAACATAGTATCATTACTTCTGAAGTATTGAAGAGCAAGCTTCCTGAACATTGCCTCTACGCCATCAAGGCACATGATCATAGAACAGGATTCAAACCCAAAAGCAAGCTTGACAAAGCGTTGATTGCAATCGATTCAGTAGCCATCATAATTGAGTATGCGAAGAGACAGTTGAGAGAACTAGATGTTGAAGCAGTCAAGGTGCAAATAGAAGTTGTTGCCCTGGAGCGACCTTGGCATAAGACGAATATTCTCAGATGCAGGGAGATAGGTCTGAATCTAGAGGAGTTTCTTAGGATTTGCATAGATTCATTGGAAACCGATCGATACCAAGATAATACATGTGCAAATTTGTAAAAGCAGTTTCGGGGATGCACGTTCGCGCTAGCACTTTTTTTCGTGAGGCATTAATGCAAGGCGCTCATTGTACCCTTCAGAAGAGTGAAGCACACTTCACGGTGTTTACAATGACTGATTGACGAAAACTAGTGAAATCCCCCAGTAAGTTACCTCTTGAAGTGAAGCGTTAATTCTGTGTGCATATATCGAGAGAGGAAATATTTCCGTGTTCAGAGGACGATATTTATAGAATATTTCTCTATTCAAAGTAGGTGTTGGAGATGCAACCTCTCAGAATGCCTGAATTTTCAGTTTTGCATGGCGAAGATGCCATCG
>DAOWHM010000139.1 GCA_030641425.1 Candidatus Bathyarchaeota archaeon
ACCTGCTTTGCCCTTAAATCCCGCCCCGCCCTCCCCCACCACCTCACTACGTCAAATATCGAAATTTTTCACAAAGCACCACGCACACAAGCGCAAAACACCACTGAAATGAAAAATTTCCTCAATGACATAGATTGGCAAAGCACGCAATCCCAACCATAGACGATAGGAATACATACATAGAATAAAAGGGTGAATGGATGAACCACACACCCAAACCGTTCAAAGGTAAACCAAATCGACAACACTAACGAACAACGCTACCTAAAGACGACGCTAAAAGAAAATAAATAACTCCTTATCTTCAAACCCCGAAGAAAGGCAGAACTGCTGAAGCAGAGGAGCCAAAGAAGAACCCGCAGTACAAACGGGCTAAACCTTAGAACAACTACAAACAAACAAATGTAAAACACAAATACAGAATATATATGGAGTACAATACAAACAGAAAGTATATCAACCTTTACGATACCACACTACTAGAACGAAAATGAAAAAGCAAGCAAACCACCAAAAAATACATGGGAAAACAACGAATTACAAAGACAACAAACACAACAACAGTATAAAATTACTAAGCCCTAAGACCAGCGTCCCAATCCAGACTAGACTACGGGCCCTAAATCAAAAGTCAGTGCCTATCAACGGAAGAATGGTTGTTCTGCTTTTAAGATTTAAGCATATGCAAAGATGCGCTCAGTTTTGAAGGAGACCACTTTCCTCAGCTAAGGTTCTGGTTTCGCCTTTAAGGCTCTTGTCAGCGCCTCAACTACATTCTGTCTTCCCATTGCAATTATGTACGGCCCTAGCCTCGGTCCTGCTGAGGTTCCAAGCAGAATTGTGTAAAGGACTTTGAAGAATTCTCTGGGTCTGATGTCGTATTTCCTAGCAATGTCGAATATTACGCTTTGAATTGCCTCTGTATCTATGTCCTGTTGAAGAGAGGTTAGAAGCTCCTCAATGGCTTTCCGCTCCTCAACGTTCAGCTCAAGAGTAGTCTCCCTAATCTCCGCGAAGTCTTCGTTCCAATTGACAACGTATCCAACTCTCTTCCTTAAGCTTGAAGTCTGCAGTTCTTCCCGCTTGTAGCCATATCTTCGCAGCTTCTCTGCAACATATTCCACTGTTTTGCCTTCTGGAGCTACCTTAGCAAGGTAAGCTAGCATGTTGTAGGGGATATGTATGCTGGGCTTTGCAGGTGGATTCAGCCACCAGCAGTATTTGTAGAGTCCAGTAAGCTTAGCTAACTCTTTCTTGTTGCCCACCTCTTTCTTGCCGAAGTAAACGTCTTCCAGCTCATCGAACTCATTCATGTACTGTGGGATGTCCACAACTGAGAGTTCTCTTGTGCCCACGAAACGCTTCAGCATGAGCAACACTAGCGATTGAGGTGAGCCATATTTTAACCAGACTTGGGGAGTGAAAACGTTGCCAGTAGACTTCGAGATCTTCTTCCCACTCTTGTCGAGAAACATCTCGTATCTAGCATGCAATGGCGGTTCATATTGGAGAACTTCCCTGCAGATTCGATCGTTTATCTTCACTGAATCTTCAATATCTTTTCCGTAAGCTTCGAACCTGATGTCCAAGGCTTTCCATCGAACAGCAAACTCGCTCTTCCAGCTAAGCTTACCCTCTGCCTTTCTATAATCAACTTCGCCTCGATGGCCACAGCCTTCAAGCCATTTGCCTTTGATCTCCATTCCATCGCAGACATAGAGGACTCTCCCTTCTTTCTCCACGAATTTGTGAGCTGTTGTGGTGTAGATTCGGCCACAGTTACTGCAGATTGGGAAGTAAGGTAGGGCTTCGGTGTATCTCTCCTGCCCAACTTCTTCCTTGACAATCTCGCCCACTCGCGCCGCGTTGGTTAGAATGGTTTTAATCTCTTCGTTGAACAAGCCATCTTCGTAGGCTTTCTTTGCGGAAATGAACTTGTATTCTACCTTGCATCTGTCCAATGTGTCAAGAAGAAGTGAGCTCATGTGTTCCCCGAAGCTGCCATGACACTTGAAGGGATCTGGTATACTTGTGACAGGATAACCTAAGTATTTCTTCATAGTTTCAGGGAGGTCAGCAGGAACCTTCCGCAATCCATCTTTATCGTCGGAAAACGCAATTAACTCAGAGTTATATCCTTGGTCTCTGAGAGCCAAAGTCACAGCAAAGGAACGAGCAGCATCTCCAAAACTGCCAATGTGAGGAAGTCCAGAAGCTCCGAGACCCATCTCCGTACGTACCATATCTAGACTGCGGTTTAGTTTACGTTCTCTCTCCGCGATTTCAACAGCTGTCTTATCATACCACGTGCCATGTCCAATGATCTCTTCGGTCATGAACGCCCCTTCCACACCATTTAGAAACGTTGGAGGCATAAAACTCTTACATAAGAGCGAGTCGATAGGAGGTTTCTTCAGGTTTTTCGTCAATCATAGCTGCTCGTTTCTTAGGCTCAAGTACAAAGAAGAGAACTAGTAGAAGCTCAGGAACTGTCAAAACAAGGGTTACGAGGAAAGGTGCATGCATGTGCACGAACAAGAATTCTCACCTTGGAAATCCAAAGAGCCCCATCGGCCTCACTTTCTCTGGAAAGATGATGCCAGTGATACAAGTCTTGACTCCCTCAGTTTCTCAGGAAAGAGTGGAGTAGAAGCGCTTTTCAGTTGTCTTAGCTATAGGAAAGGGTAAGCTTGGCGGTAAATTGCATGTCCCAGAACTCAAAGGAAGAGGGAGTTTGGCCCTATATTCTGCCTTTTCCTCTGGATCCCTTGAAGCGAGAGCTAATCTGGAAAGTCCTCCAATCACGTGTCGGACTGAGGATTCTGGGAGAAGTAGCAATTGATAAGAAAACCTATCAACACGATTTGATTGAGAAACTGCCTTACTCCAACAAATCTGTGATTAAATATTTGAAGAAGATGGTTCATGCTGCAGTTCTTGAACATGGTATGGAAGCAAAAGTTGAGAAAGGAAGAACTATCTGGCTGAAGTGGTACAAGCCTACTAGCCTAGGCAAATGGCTTATTCTCTTTCTCAAACCTCCCAGAGAGGTGCCCCATGACCTAACTAAGAATGTTATTGAAGAGTTGTTCCACCTCTACTCCTCCAGCATTGTAGAAGCAACCCAGCGATATGGCCTAGATATTGAACCCTTTCACCGCCATCTAGACAAGGAATACTTGAGAGAACTCGTTAGAAGGCAGCCTCACAGAGAACTGGAAGTAGCCGTGTTCGGAAGCGTAGCCCTCGACACTTATGGCAAGCTCAAAAGATTACCCACATCAGATGAAGCGACATATGTTGAAGAAATAGGGAGCCATCCTGGAGGGATGGGAGCAAACGTAGCTATCGCCCTGTCAAAACTTAACATTTCATCTTCCTTCTTCGGCAAGATAGGAAGCGACTCCACCGGGAGATTACTTCTACAAAACCTAAGAAAAAACCACGTGGACATATCCAACACAAAAATCGTTGAAGGCCCTTCTTTGAGAACCCTGATTCTAGAGGACGACCGAGATCACAGATGGCTCTTCACCATCGGCTCTCCTCAATCAGCCATCTCCCTGACTTCGCCAGACGAAATCAACTGGAAACCCATGGAGCGAGCTAAGATCGTATACGTTGGAGAGGTCTTCACTGAGATCGCTTCCACAATAGCTGACCACGCAAGCGCAAGAGGTAAACTCGTCATCTACCGACCTGGCGAACCCTACATGAAGTATGGTGTCGAAGTCCTTGGCAAAATCCTTGAGCACACAGCCATCTTCATTCTGAACCAACCAAGCTGGAGGGAACTGGCTACAGCATCAACCCGAAAGTTGCGCAGCCCTACCGACTTATTGAAGAAGGGACCCGAACACATAATCCTAACGAAGGACAATGCTGGATGCGAACTGTTCTCCCAAGATAGACATCTCGAATTCCCAGTTGATCATCAGTTGCAGTCCAAGTTCCACAGAGTTGACCCAACGGGGGCAGGAGACAGCTTCTCAGCTGCCCTAATCAAGGGATTACTTCGAAACTGGACCATTGAAAAATCGATAACTTATGCCCAAGCTGCTGCAGCAATCACAATTTCCAGAATCGGCACAAGCAGAGCATTCCCCACAGAAAAAGAGGTAGAAGCAGCAACCTTAAATGCATAAGTCATAAAAATCGACTCTTCCTATTAATGTGAGTGGACAACAGTTGAGCGACCTATTATCCCCAGTCATCTTTCAGTTTGGAACGGGAGGCATAGGAGGATTCATAGTAGGATATGCCATGAAAAAAATCAGCAAACTCTTAGCGATTCTGGTCGGTCTATTCATCGTCTTTCTCCTTTACCTAAGCACCCAGGGGATAATAACGGTAAACTATGGAGAGCTGTGGAACGCGTTAGCCAGCCTATTTGCCTTTGCTAAGGAGTCAGCTTCTTGGTTTATTGGACTGATATCTCTTTTACCTTTCATGGGAAGTTTTATAGTAGGTTTGATCCTTGGCTTCAAACTTGGATAGCGCAAGTATAACCATTAAAACAATCCAAACTTAGGAGCAGGCATATCGCCTTTTATCACCGTTCCTGTTGCACCATCAAGAATTATCCGATACCGCTTCTTCTCGAATTCATATGTTATGAACCAAATCGGTGCGTGGAGATAACCAGTCTCGCCAAACTTGAAATCAATGTGCCAATCTGTAACTTTGTCTACATCTTGCTTGGCTAAGAATCGATGGAGGGATCCAATTTCTTCCTTAACTTTCTCAACTGCTTCAGCCTCATCGATTTCACTATTCAACACCTTCGCGAAACTCTCTATCTTTCGAAAGTCGTAAGGAATCTTTGCTTTCAAAGGTACATCATACTCTCTCGTTGGGAAATAAGTCCCCTTACGCGCCAACACCAACCAGTCATAATGTTTCTCAATTCTCCCATCCTTAACAATAGCAGGTGTCACCCGTTCAAAAATGCCCTTAAACGAACTTGTCACCTCAACTTCAAAAACCCAAAAAGGAACATACATCAACATCTTCTCTATAATGCTAGAGTCCCGCGCAAGGTTACTGGGCTTCAAAAAACCTGCCTGCATCCACGTCTTCACGACACCTTCGATATTATGTTTCTCTCCGTGTCGTTTATTATCAGAGTCACCCCTGCTAGGAAACTTCTGTTGAGCCCCATTGTCATCAACGTATTCATTCAGAAACATAGAATGCTCAAAGTTGAAGGGCTTATCTACATCGATTACCTGGGTAAACCCGCAATATCTACAAGTTGCTACTATTTCTCCAGGGTTGAATTGAAGAGGACCTCCACAGTGTATACAGTTGATCTCCCGTACTATCGACATCTGAGTCCCTCAGAGACTAATGGTTTAGTTGAGTCAATGATCTATACTTTAACGTAACGCTGTGGCTACTGCTAATCCAC
>DAOWHM010000004.1 GCA_030641425.1 Candidatus Bathyarchaeota archaeon
AACAAATAAAATGAGCAAATCAAAAACTTTCCATGAAGCCAAAATCGTGTAAACAACCTGAAACGAGCTTTGCTCCCGCCTAAGAGCCTGATGTTTCCCTTAATGCCTATCAGACAGACTCTACAATATATGGACAACTTGCATAGGCTAACAACTTATATTAGATTCTCGCTTTTCCTTATGGACTCAACTCGGTGATGATTAGAACATGGTCAGAATCGCGGTACTCGATCCAGACCGATGCAAACCAAAACGCTGTGATAGAGCATGTTACAAGTTCTGTCCCATTGTAAGAAGCAAATTAGAAGTGATAGTTTTTGAAGAGGAAAAGCCTCGAATTGTCGAAGCTTTATGTGCTGGCTGTGGCATTTGCGTCAAGAAATGCCCTTTCAAGGCTCTATACATCATAAACCTGCCAGACGAACTCGAAAGCGAAAGCAGTCACCGGTTCGGGCCAAATATGTTCAAACTCTTCCGTCTTCCTATTCCAGCAAAGGGAACCGTATTAGGCCTCATTGGTCAGAATGGAATTGGAAAGAGTACTGCCCTCAAAATATTGTCGGGAGAGATAAGGCCTAACCTTGGAAATTTCAATAGCCCACCTGAATGGTCTGAAATCATCAAACATTTCAGAGGTTCAACTCTTCAAGAGTATTTCCTGAAACTGAGTCAATCCAAGCTGAAAGTAGCACACAAACCTCAATACGTAGACAAAATTCCTCAGATTTTTTCAGGTCGAGTAAACGAAGTCTTGGGGAAATTAGATGAAGTTGATAGGTTAGAGAAGTTTGTCGATAAACTCCAGCTAGAATCAATATGGAAACGACCTTTAGAAGCTCTGAGTGGTGGCGAACTCCAACGCGTTGCAGTAACTGCTACCTTATGTAAAGATGCCGATGTATTTCTTTTCGACGAACCTTCAAGTTACTTGGACGTGAAACAACGATTGGAGGTTGCACGGGCCATACGTAGCCTCACCGAAGAGAACAAGATAGTGATCATTGCAGAACATGACCTTGCTATAATTGATTATTTATCCGATCAAATTTGCATCCTATACGGAGAACCCGGTGTCTATGGAATCATCTCCAATGTCCATGGAGTTCGAGTAGGTATAAACATATGCTTGGAAGGCTTCATTCAAGATGAGAACATCAGGTTTCGAAAGGAACCTATAGTTTTTCACGTAAAACCTCCAAGGCTAAGTTGGGACACTGGGGAAACGATTCTACACTGGGAAAAATTAGAAAAGTCTTTCGAAGGATTCGCCTTGAAAGTAGAGGCTGGTGAGGTGAAGAAAGGCGAAGTTATCGGAATTCTAGGGCCAAATGGCATCGGTAAAACTACATTTGTTAAGCTTTTGGCTGGAATCGAGAAAGCTGACGATGAATCCAAAGTCGCGCCATATGAGTTAAGAGTAAGTTATAAACCGCAATACCTCTCCGGTTTGTATGGCGGAACTGTTAAGGAACTGTTGAGAAAAATAATCGGAGACGAACTTGACACAAGTCTGTACCACAGCGATATTTTGACTCCTCTCAATGTTGAAAGCCTACTAGAACGAGAGGTAAGTCAACTAAGCGGTGGTGAACTCCAACGAGTTGCAATTACAATATGCCTTTCCCGCGAGGCAGAACTATACTTGTTAGATGAACCAAGCGCCTACTTAGACATCGAAGAACGATTCAGTATGACCAAAACAATTCGAAGGGTAATTGAAAACAAGAACGCAACAGCTTTTGTTGTGGAGCATGATGTGGTTGCTCAAGACTTCGTTGCTGATCGCTTAATGATCTTTGATGGAAGGCCAGGCATAAGAGGTTTCGCAAATCCTATCACCTCCCTCAGGGAGGGTATGAACAACTTCCTCAAAAAGATGGGGATAACCTTTAGACGTGACCCAGCAACAAAAAGACCAAGAGTGAATAAAGAAGGCTCAAAAACTGATAGGCGTCAACGTGAACTGGGTGAGTACTACTACATTCCAGAGAAACAGGATTAGAACACGCAACTGTTTTTAGCAAACACTCTTTATCCTATAACCGGTGAGAGATAATTGGCGAAACT
>DAOWHM010000065.1 GCA_030641425.1 Candidatus Bathyarchaeota archaeon
AAGAGAGAGATATCATCTCTTGAAAGAATTCTGTGGTCTCAAAGAGAGTTGATGCTCAGCATACGGGAAGGGTTGGTTTTGGAGGTTAAAACAACGGTTGAGATTAGTGAGACTCTTACCCATGCAATAAATAATATCTCTCGGGAACTAACTCTTATTGACTCTCATAATAACGCTTTGGAGAGCGTCCTCAGCTTGCAAGATTTGGGTTTGATTCATAGAGTTGAAAGAAATCTCATTTACCTAACTTTTATGGCTCTTGTGGTGAGTGTGATATTGATACTGCTGGAGATTGATATCCTAAGCCTTCTCCAAACATGTTCAAGAATACTTTGTTAATTGCCACCAATCTTTGATCGCGTACGCGATTGTGGCGCCGGGAATGGGATTCGAACCCATGCGGCCAACAAAGGCCACAGGCTTTCAAGGCCTGCGCATTATCCGCTCTGCCATCCCGGCCGATGTGAGTACTGTTCTTCGCTCGAATATATGTTATCCTAGGCGAAGGTTCATGATGGCGTATTGACGCTTACGATTTTGTATTGGGTAATTGCTAAATCAGTATGCCTTGATAGGCTACGCTGAACTTCGATGAATCTAATGGAGATAATAAATCCCATTCTCCAATTCAGTTTGTTCCAGCTTTACATGCCTGTGATTAACATTGTAGGGTTTTCCCATCCGGTTACCTTTGCGATAATTGCGGCACACAACATGTTTAGCCTGACTTATCTCCTCGTGGCTGTAGCAGTCGCTTATCCCGTTTTGCATAAGAAGGTGTGGATTTTGCCTGCAGGAGTGGGAATAATGTGGTTTGCGATGAGTGTCCTATTAGTTGCTTCTTTGAATCTCTCTGCTGTGACCGCAGTAACTACTGTTTTACCCCATGGGTGGCTTGAATTCTTCGCGATTGCTTATTGGACGAATTCTATACGAAGGACGATAAGAAGCCGAGATCTGTCAGAGCCAATGGAAGCTCCAACTCTCAAAGATTACATCAGAACCGTCACAAAACCACGCAGATTCATAACTATGGCTAAGACTGACATACACGTTTCCTGCAAGGCATTTAAGCTCTCGTTAAAAATTTTATGCAGAAATCTAAAAAGGGATTATTTGGTGACCTTAATCTTGATTGTAGCAGCAGCCCTACTGGAAACCTTCGTAACCCCTCAAATCATGTTTTTTGTAAGAACCCTTTAAGGGATGAGAAGGAACAGAGGAAAGGGGGGAGGGGGCTATTAACCAAGAATTCCCTTTTCCGTTCCAGTCCCATTGTCCCCAGGAACTTAAAAAGGGAGAGATAGAACAGTGGTCAGCTTGAGAGATCCTTGTAGATGGGTTTATGGTTTACGTTGTTCTCCATGAACACGCTGACTTTGTTTTCTCCGTTGATGAAAGAGAGTAGTTTCACGGTGTTTCCTTTTATCAGCGAGTATCTTACTTCGCCCAGTTTGAAGGTTTTTGAAAGTTCTTCGCTTGCTTCAAAGGCAGAAGTTGACAACACTGCATAAT
This sequence comes from Candidatus Bathyarchaeota archaeon, assembly GCA_030641425.1. Taxonomy (GTDB): domain Archaea; phylum Thermoproteota; class Bathyarchaeia; order Bathyarchaeales; family SOJC01; genus SOJC01. The sequence goes on from DAOWHM010000065.1 coordinate 1,516, forward strand.
CAATGATCTTTGTTGGGTCTTTCAGATCTATACTTGCTGAAGTTGAATTCCGAAGGATATAACCTATTACTCCTTCTTTTGATTTTACGTTTTCTACGTTCTGTTTGATTCTTTCGTCTGTTCCAAATTTTTTCTTGTGCTTTTGTTTGTCAAATTTAGGCGTCTCTTCCAGGGCTGCCGAGTTATCATTCTCAAATTTGGGTTCATCTGAGAGATCGACTGCTATTTCAGGGATATCTTCCTCTAGGTCTACTCTGCTTGACTTTCGTTTCTTAGTCATAATATCATCTCCTTCAGGTGATAACTGGTCTCACTCTCACCAATTCACCCTTCTTGATGTCCAAGTTTTGACATATCTTCTCCGGAATCCGGATGGTAGCCTTGTTTCCAAGCTTTGATTCACTCAAAGCCTTAACTTTGCATTCGCGAGACTGGCCATTGAAAGCTTCGACTTCAACATGGCTGATCTTTTTTCCATCTAAGAGTTCTTCCCAAGGTGACAGAATTTCCTCACTGATCTGAACGGTGTCGCTGCGAACCAGCAATCCGCCAAAGCTCTCAACTATCAGTTGGTTGGAGGGCAGATCGAAATCTGGAAGGTCTTCATCTCCGGCTATTTCTTTTTCTTCTTCGGAGTCCTTCTTGTCTTCTGCTTCTACCTGTTCTTCCTTTGTTTCCGGGAGAATGTGGGAAGGAGGTAACTGTCTGAGGGGGGTAGGACCTAGATTGTCGAGAAGTTTGATTACTGTAGGTATTAACACTCTGGCGACAGTTTCAACGTATTTCATGTCAGCAGTTTTTGAAGCGATGAGGGTCAGGTAGAGATCATTAACAGAAGATAAATGGACATTGCCTTTGCTTCCCTCAATTATAAGTGAATCTAAACCGCCGATTGTGTCCGCTTTGTCCAGAATTCCTTCTAAAGATTTGACTACCTTTTCAACTGTATCTTCAGGGGTTTTTGCGTCTCCTGCAACAACGTTGGCTTCTTTGTCGAAGAGAAAAGAAGCTTGAATGTCGGGGCAGACATTTCCGATTTCGGTTAGAGCGTTCTTCAGTGCGATTCCATAGATCTCTTCATTCAAGTTTTTCTACCTCTTGGAATTTATGAAACCTTGAAGAGTATTCTCTCTGGTACTCCATCTTTTTCTAGAACGAGATAATTCAACCCTTCTGTGTCTCCTATTTGATCAACCCATTTCAATGCCTCTCTCGATTTCTGTAGCACTAGAAGCCGGTCTTGTTGGCTTCTTACAACTTCTTCGATAGCTGTCAGTTCATGGAATGGGTTGGCGTCTAGGACGACGCTTAGGCCTCCGACTGAGATTTCGCCTAGATTTTCTTGGGTTGTTTTCTTGCCTGCTAATTTGAATACGACGTCTCGTATTTTCTTTGATCGTTCAGCGAGCGCGCGTATTTCATCTAAGCGTCGAAGATACTCACCGAGCATACTCTTCGTTCTGGAAATTTCTTCATCTATTGTACTCGATATTTCTGAAGCTGAATCATATTCTTTCAATTCTACTACCATTTTTCTACCTCCAAAGATGGTGGAAGAAGAGGGGTGTTTCTATCCTACCCCCATTCTCAAACAAATAAGGGCTGTTTAAGGCGCGTTCCTTATGTAAGGACCAAACGTGTTTCCCTTCGCTGTAATCACTGTAAACTGGTATTTGACACCGGAAGTGTAACCACCTGTGCGAGTCACGTTAAGCGTCACTGAACTACCGCCGGCTAGCGGGTGTGGAGTAGTAATACCATCATCAAGGGCTGCCACATCGTTTACTCGAACATCACTTATTGAAAGATCTGAGGAACCAGTATTTTTGATCGTTATTTGAATCCATGTATAAGGACTTGAACTATCCCACGTGTAGCTTATGAATGCTACTTCTTCT
>DAOWHM010000026.1 GCA_030641425.1 Candidatus Bathyarchaeota archaeon
CAGCCTTGAGTCTTGCTGGTTCTAAACTGAAAGCAGTGCAGTCATATGATGTAGATGGATTTGTGGATACTTGTCCATACTGCCACACAATGTATGATGAACTGCAGAAGGAAGCTGCGACGACAGTGGGTGGGGAATTTTCTCTCTCAGTATTCTACTACACACAACTGCTTGGGCTTGCTCTCGGAATCGAACATGAGAATCTGGGATTACACCTAAACAAGAGCCTCAACATCGAGAAATTCACGCCTGAATAAGACTTCCGTGTACGCGTGATTTTTGTATGAGTTGCGTTTGTTCTGTTGCGGACACTTTGGTAATCCTTATATGCATCATGCAGAAATTATTTCCTCTTTAAGAGGAATATGAATGGTAGATTTTAGTTTCACGGAAGAGCAAGAAATATTTCGCAATGCATTGCGTGAATGGTGTAACAAAAATCTTCCCTTGGAAAAAATTAGAGAATGGGACACTAAGGGTGAAATTCCTCAAAGCGTAGTAAAGAGTATGGCTAATCTTGGTTTGCTGATTATGACTGCTCCGGAAGACCATGGTGGCACAGGCGCAGATTGGGTTACTGCTTGTGTAGCAGCAGAAGAGTTAGGTTATGCAGATGTTAGCATAGCTCTTCCTGTGCTCTGGCTTGTCGAATCATCTTGGGGTTTTGCTGTCGATAAGCACTGTAGTGAGAGAGTTAGAGAAGACGTTATTCGAAAAGCCATTAAAGGCGATGCTTTCATCGGCATAGCTTCCACAGAGTCTAGTGGAGGTTCTGACGTTGCAGGATTTAGGTCTACAGCAAGAAAAGAAGGAGACAAATGGATCCTCAACGGCGAGAAAATGTACATAAGCGGTACTGAAGAGGCTAAGAATTGGGGTGGGGGATATTTCGTTAATGCAAGAACATCACCTCCGCCACTAGGGGCTTCACACCGAGGCATGACAGGGTTCTACTTACCTATGAATTCAGCAGGAGTAGAGATTAACAAACGCTTTGATGACATGGGTAGAATGGCTATCTCTACTGGTGGTTTTGTAATGAATAACGTGGAATTGCCAGAGGATCACCTTCTTGGCGAGGTTGACAAGGGTTTCTACTTGACGATGGAAGGATTCGATTGCGCACGCATCCTTATCGCAGCTGTATGCTTAGGCACTGCAAAACGAGTGCTGGAGTTGGGTATGGACTATTTAAAAGAACGTCGAGCATTCGGCCGCCCAATTGGAAAGTTTGAAGGTTTGCAATTCGAGTTGGCTGACGATTGGGCAGAATTAGAAGCATTGAGATCTCTCACTTTCAGGACAGCTTGGATGATGGACAAACGCTACAAGGAGAAACGGTTTACTCCCCTTGAAGTTGCTCAGATGATTTCAGCTTGTAAACTAAAGACTCCACACTTTGCCTTTGATGTCTGTAAACATGTTATGCTTTGGTTTGGTGCATACGGCTACACAAAAGAGTGTCCAGTGGAAATGGGATTGAGAGGGATAATGTCCTATTGTATAGGTGCGGAAGGGACAACGAATATTCAGCGAGTAGTAATAGCGAGAGAACTGTTGGGAAAAGACTACATGGCCTATAAGTAAGGCACTGTTAGTTCTTCAATGTTTTCCTTAGCGCTTCAACGATCGCTGGGACTATTTCATATAGATTCCCGATTATAATATAGTCAGCGACTTCAAAGATCGGTGCTTCAGGATCTTTATTGACTGCAACGACCACCTGAGAATCTCGCATCCCAGCGATATGTTGGATCATTCCGCTGATGCCACATCCTATGTAAACCGTTGGTTTGATCTTCTTTCCAGATAAGCCAACCCATCCGGAGAACCATTTTCTATCTTCAGCTAATGGTCGAGTGTTGCTGGTTTGACCACCGAGAAGTTGTGCGAGCTCTTGAAGTGGTTTAAAATCTTCTTTCTTTTTGATTCCTCGTCCTCCACAGACAGCGATGCGAGCGTCCTCGATTCTCACATCAGCTACTTCCATCTTGTTGATTCCAACGAGTTCCACTTGAGGTTCTTCCACTGTCACTTCCACTTTTATAATCTCACCTTCCATTTCTCTCGGCTCCTGCTTCTCAAACGCTCTATGTGGGATGGTGGCTATCTGCGGTTTTCTAAGATAGGTGGCTGTGACTATCGCGTTACCGCTATACACGATCCTTTTTGTCAGTAGTTTTCCTTTTTCGTCGATGACTATTGTGCTGCAGTCGGGGGTACATCCGGTCTCAAGCTTTGCAGCTAGACGGGAAGCAAGCTCTTTCCCATTTTTTGTAGATCCAATGAGAAGAATTTCCGGCTTATTTTTTTTAGTGAGACTCGTTAAAATACTCAAGTATCTCTCTATTTGAAAGTCCTTCAGTTTTGGATAGTCAACTGCAAAAACCTTGTTAGCACCATACTTGATAAGTTCATGTGCTTTCTCTTCTATTCCACTTCCCACTAATACAGCTGCTAATTTCGGACCATGACCCTCTGCAAGTTGGTTTCCAGCAGCAAGTAATTCGAGCATTAGATCATAGTTTTCAGAGAAAACCCAGATATCCTTATGTTCACTCATCTTTTCTACCTCCCAACCACACCTTCCTGAATTAACGCCTTCACTAATTTCTCCGCGATCTCAGCTGGGCTCTCTCCTTTAATCACAATCTTCTTGCGTTCAGTCTTTGGTGCTAAAACATCTATGATCTTGACGCCGGAGCCTAGTTCTCCAACTTTACTCGCTGGGATGTCGAGATCTTCCAGCGTCCAGTATATTATCTCCTTCTTGGAAGCTTTCATTATTGACATTAGAGAAGGAATCCTTGGTTCATTGATCTCCTTAGTTACTGTTATTATTGCTGGCGTTTTGGCTTTCACTGTCTCATAACGATCTTCTAGAACTCTCTCTGCAATAACTGTGTTGTTTTCCAACGTGATCTTTCTAACATATGTGATTACAGGAACATTCAGTAGTTCAGCTAGACGTGGTCCAACTTGCGCTGAAAAACCATCAATTGAAGCTTCACCACAGAGTATAAGATCATACTGCCCTACTTTCTTAACCGCTTCAGCTAACACAATTGAAGTTGCTAATGTGTCTGAGAATTCTATGGCTTTATCGATGATTAAATATCCTCTGTCAGCTCCCATTGCCAAAGCTTCTCTAACAGATGTCTTAGCATCTTCCGCACTAACCGTGAC
>DAOWHM010000063.1 GCA_030641425.1 Candidatus Bathyarchaeota archaeon
CTCAGAGAGTTGTGATGTGTCTTTTCCTTCAAAGAAGATTCTTCCCGAGGTTGGGTAGCTTAGTAGCCCAATGAGGTTAAGAAGTGTGGTTTTGCCAGAACCGGAGGGGCCGACGATTGAGACGAAGGTACCATTTTCTATCTCTAAGTTTACGTTTTTTATTGCTGTTATGGTAGAGGATCCTACTTTGTAGGTCTTCGTTAGTTCTTGTGTTTTGATAATCAATATTCATGCCTCAGAATTTCTTCGAGTTTCGCTCTTCCAATTGTGATGGCAGGTATTATTCCAGCTAGAGTTCCGATTAGTACTGATACAGTTAGGATTTCAGTTATGAGGTGGGGTGGAACTATAATTAGTAGATCTGGGAAGATCGTGATGGCAGGTATGGATGTGTAGTAGCTTACGATTAGAATGGATGATATTGCTCCCATAATTGTGCCTATTATGCCTCCGAAGAATCCTAGGAGGGTGGTTTCTGTGATTACTATGCGGGTGACGACGAGTTTGGAGGCGCCTATGGCGTATAGGGTTGCGAAGTCTCGGCGTCTTTCGAAGGTGTTCATCATGGAGATTGTGGTGATGAGGATCAAGCTGATGAGGAAGAGGGCTGTTCTCAAGCCAATGTTCCACAGTTCTGCTTCGCTCAGTATCGGTTGGAGGAAATCGGTTCTTTCAGTCTCAGTTAACGCTTTTATTCCATCAACTTCAGATTCTATTTTGTTTGCCAAAGCTTCACTTGGGATTCCTATTTTTGGTTTGACGATAATCATGTTGATGAGCATGTTGTACCCGTAGATTTTCTGTGCGAGTTTTAGGGGCATGATTATTGTTTGGGAGAGAATGGCTGATCGGGTTTCAAGTATTCCAGCTATGGTTATGTCTTGTTCTCTCAGGGTTATTTTGGAACCTGCTGTTAAGTCGTATTTGGATGCCAGAAAAGCTCCAATAACTGCTTGGCTTGAATTTGCATGGGGCCAGCTTCCATTTGGTTTTAGTTGTGCTGAGCCTACTAATACAGAATAGCTTTGGGTTGGGATGCCTATTGTGATATTTTTTGGCATCAATTCGAGTGTTCCTTGAGTTTCTGAGGGGTTTGGAATGAACAGCATTGGCGTTGCAGCTTGGATTTCTTCCATTAATGCGAGTGTGTCAACAATATTCTCTTGAATGGCTCCTCCTATTGGGAATCCTTGGACTACGAGGACTCCTCTGGCTACAACTATGATGTCGCCTGTGAAGAACAGGTTCATTTCTTTGATGACTGTGATATATCTTGAGGTGGTTGCTCCTACGGTGATGATGAACATTATTGCCAGACCTATGCCAAAGATGGTGAGTAGTGTTCTAGCTCGTCTTCGACGTAGGTTTTGGAGGCACATTTTCGTTATCCGCATCTGGTCAACCTTCTCTCAATGCTCGAAGGTTAGTTAACCCTTCATGTTGCTTAATGTTTACTCGCAAATTATATATGCGATAGAGGTGAATTGTGATCGGGAAAGGATATGAGACAAAATAGGATTTTGCAGGTAATTTCGCTAATAGTAATCTTAATACCTTCATTTTTAATATTTTTCGGAGTACAAACGCGTCAAGCCAAGAGTGAGTCCTTAACACCTTTACCCGAAGTTAAATTCATGGTTTATCCTGATGGATGGATTTCCATAGATGGACTTGTCAACCAAACTGTCGATCCCCTTCCATTTTCGTCTCCACAACCTACTGGATATTCTACACTTGAGTTTGGTTGGGATGGGTCACCAAAGGCGTCTTTGAGGTCGACGCTTACTTTGCCAAATGAGACGGTGGCTGACTTTCCGTTGAACTCAACAACATTGTCTATCCATACAAAAAAGGTTGGAGATATTTTGTCGTCTCAGTTGGATGCAACTGTAATTTTGCCACCTGCCATTGAAGAAGTATTGGATCCTCTGTCGAGTACTGATCTGTCTTTGGTGTCGGAATATGAAGCTGGGGAGATCAATGGAAATATTACAGTTATCGTGGTGGGGTATCCTGCAAGCACAATTAACTTTTTCGGAAATGTAACTCAATTGAAGCTTGAGGGCGGAGTGAGCGTTCCCTTTATTACAGTTCAAGGCACAGTAATTGATCGAACGCTTGTTGAGGAGTTCCTTAACTATGTGGATAACTTCCTCGGACGAGGGCCCAATTCTCTTTGGAATTTGACGGAGGGCTTAGTGGAGTGCCCAAGTGAGTTGTTTAGCAACGTAGTCACGTATTATCCCACTTATGCAAGCATCTCCTTCGAGATGCAGATATTAGGGAACTTTACGAGTTATGCGAGTAAAATGTTGACAAGTTTGGCCTATTCTTCGTTGTTGGGTGGCATGTATTCTCCATCAGAGGTTGACGCTCTAGAGACCATGATGTATGAGTTTCTATCCAGCAGTCTGGACAGAGTTCAGAGGGATGTTATTCAGATGGCTTATACGTATTCTGATCGGAAACTTGTTTTGAAAGAGTCCACCACGACTGTTACAACAGGATTTAAAGAAGATATCGGCGACGTATTGAGCTCAATTCCTAGCCTATTTTCTGAAATGAATGTTTCGATGGAGGAGTTAATGGATACACTGTTAACTGAGACGTATGCTTCTGTGAAATCGTTTGAGTTTTCCGCGGAGTATTCGTTGGTTGGTGCACCTGTTAAGGAGGGCAGAGTAACATGTGATCTTGATGTGGTCTTCTCCGGAGATTTGAATGAGGAAATCAACTTTATGACGTCTGATTTGGTTGGGTATTCCTTGACTATGATGCCACAAGGGTATCCGGTTCCTTGGCAGTTGGAGCTCATTAATTCCACGTTGATGGATGTTGGACGTTTGAAGCTGAGTGTGGACATTTCTGAGTCTTCGGTGTTAGTGGGTTGGGAGAATCTGAAGGTGCTGCCACCACGAGAGGTTTTGAATGCAACACATTTCGGGCTTGATAAGTTCTTCAACGTAACGAACTCAACTAACGGTGCGGAGATTCGAGCGTTGATCACGGTTTTGGCGGGCAGTAACTTTACTCATAAGGTTTCTTTGGTTAGGCCAAGTAGTGTTCCGGTTCCAGATGCGGCTACAGGGAGTGAGATTATGGTTTGGGAGAACGAGACGTTGAGTAGTCTTCAGGATTTGGTGTTTGTGATCGAGAGTGCAATTGCAGGAAATTATAGCGTTGTGGTCATTGATGATCCTAGGGAGGTTTCGGAGGAGTCTCCCATTATTGTTGATGCTACTAATGAGGCTAATGTCACGTTGACGGTTACTAGTATTTCTAGTCCGGCGACGATTATTGTTAGGAATCAGACGGATGTTGGTAAGCCGGCTCCTGGTTCATTGTTGCTGTTAGGTAACTATATTGAGATTACTAGTGATGAGGGGGTTACGGTAAATGCTACGATTCGGATAGATTACTCTCCAGAGCAGTTGGCTGAGGCGGGCTTAGATGAGGGTACTTTGACGATTTACTATTGGGATGAGAGTGTTGGGGAGTGGGTTGATGTTGAGACACATTTGAATACTGAGGAGCATTATGCTTGGGCTGTTATTGATCACTTCAGCATCTGGGCGCTTTTCGGTGAGTTGATTGCGGCTCCTTTTTGGATGCAATGGTGGTTCTACGCGCTCATAGGTGGAATTCTGGCGGTGTTTGTGGGAGGATTGATCCTCGTTTCTAGGAGACGAGGGAAAGCATCAACCTCAGAGGTATCTGATGTTCCCTCTGGCGAAACTGGAGAGGTCTCTGAAGTTTCTGACGAAACTGGAGATGACAAAGCAGCTTCTTAAGAGTGAATGTGTGCTTTTTCCGCAGTATTCTTTCCTCTTTTCCTAGAAGCCCTATTTTTTGTGGGATTGGGTTGTTCAGTGGCGGTTTCCATGCGTAATGCTGGATGGGAATTTGTTCAGGAAAATTTCTCGCGGGTTATTATGGGAAATCATGTATCCACTTGCGCAAAGCAGTGTTTCAATCAGCATACTTCATCCTGATTTCTGGTTCATAATCTATTTCAGAACTTAAGACTAAGATGGAATCGGAACAGTGAATCCATGCAGACAAAAGTAAAGGACATCATGATTCGAGAAGTGAAGATGGCAGATGTTCAAGACTCGGTGTTGGATGCCGCTGGAATAATGAATCAGTATGAAATCGGCTGCGTTATCGTTGCTGATAAGGGGAAACCTATTGGAATCTTGACCGAGAGAGATATTCTGAGAAGGGTGGTTTTTGAGAGGAAGGATCCAGCTGAAACAGAGATAGAGGAAGTTATGTCACGTCCGCTTGTAACTGTTAGTCCTCGCGCAGGTATAGTACGGGCGATACGGATTATGCTTAGGAAGGGAATTAAGAAGCTTGTTGTGACAAACTCAGGTCGGCTGAAGGGTATCTTGAGCCTCACGGATTTGATGCCGTTGTTGGAGTCCCAAAGGGAGATAAATGGAGGCTTGGTGGAGAAGGCTCCGAAACGGGTGAGACGGGTCTTTGAGATTTATTATGATCCAGTGAGGCAGATTCGCAAGAGATGTCCGTTAACGATGATTAGAGGGTCGTCGATTAGTTGTATTGGTCTTAAGTGTATGTGGTATATTAAGGAAAGTTGCGTTATCCTCAATTTATTTCAGAAAGTCTCGTAACGAACATTTTTGATAAAAAAACAATGTGCTTGCGAAGGTATGGATTTTATTGTCAAATCGTAAGATTTAAGTTATTGTCCTTGAAGATATACTGTGAGAGAGTTGCATAATGGCAAAATCAAGGACGATTCCATTAGCCTGTGGTTTAATAGCTGGAGAAGATGAACCGGTTTATGGTCAACTTGAACTCACCCTAACCAACTACAAAAAAATAAAAATCGTGATCAAACGAAAACCATATACTGGTCGCTCCAACGTAAAATTCTCAATATCATCTTCAAATCTGCAGAGAATCATAGATATTCTACAGGAAGCTGAAGAGAAGCTTGATGAGACTTGGCTTTCAAGAGTTGCTACTAGGGAGTTTAAGGGAATAAAGAGACAACTTATACGTTGAGAATTAAGAAAAATAAGGATAAGCTGAAGAGAGATACCCCGTAACTTCTTTCTTATCTTTATTCAACATCGTTATTGGAATTTCATAACATATAAACCGAGAATATGCTCTCTCACAAACTAGTGGTGTATTTGCAGAAGGACATTGCTAATCATAGGTTGGGCGCATTCATCTATGGTTTTCTAGGTGGCTTAGGATTAATGCTGATTGTCTGGGGACTTAATTCTATTGTATTGATGCACTCAGTGAATTTGATGATAAACATCGGTCTCACGTTGTTTGGAGTTGCCCTCTTTTCAGGTGGTTGTTGCCGTGAAGCTTACTTGAGAGGTAATCTGTCAAGACCTTCAGGAATCTACCTTCGTACACCGCATAGTCTACCTGAAACACCCAATCTAATTTCAGAGCAAATAGTAGAAAAGCCAGAAGTTGAATCTTAGAAAACTTACTCGCCTTAAGCCTTCGGTCTTTCCGTCGTTCCAGTGCACGCTCATTGTACATTTTATCTCTGTAATTTTCTATCTATTTAGAGTAAAAATCGGGAGGGCAGAGATTCCACTGCACAATTCCCCTTTTTTCACAACGAGCGCACACAACTCCCCTATCAGCCCTAGTATTCAGAGATCCACGAGTGGTCAATCTAGGCAGGCAGAAGCTTGTCAAAGTCTAATTGAGTCCCACACGATTGATAGTGCATACATGCAAAAATATTAAATGCGAATATGCAAACACGCATTTGATGTAAGGAAGGACAAAGCAACGAATCAACTAGGAGAGGAACCTCAGATTATTCAGAGAACTCGACCGACAGGTATGGCGGGGTTCACTATTATCTGGATAGGTCAAGTATTCTCATTACTGGGCACATCTATGACTGGTTTCGCACTCACAATCTGGGTTTATCAGATTACGCATCAGGTAACAGCTTTGGCTCTAGTTGGATTCTTTACTTTTGCGCCAACGCTACTAATCACACCCTTTGCAGGCGCGTTGGTAGACCGCTGGAACCGGAAGTTTGTGATGATGCTAAGTGACCTAGGTGCAATCACATCTACTATAGTTGTGCTACTGCTGTTTTCGACAGGCAATTTGCAGATCTGGCATCTGTATGCAACAGGCGCTTTTTCTGGTGCTCTTGGGGCTTTCCAGTTTCCCGCATACTCCGCAGCGGTCACAACTATGGTGTCTAAGAAGCAGTATGGCCGCGCAAGTGGCATGCTCTCTACAGCCCAGTTTGCCTCTAATATCTTCGCCCCAGCGTTGGCTGCTGTTTTTTTGAGTGTTATTGGCATAGCTGGCATCTTGGCTTTTGATGTGTTCACGTTCTTGGTGGCTATTGGAGCGTTGCTTCTGGTTCATGTGCCCCAGCCGGCTGCAACACAAGAGGGACAGAAAAGCAGAGGGAGTCTTTGGAAGGAGTCAGCCTATGGTTTTCGCTACATTTACAGACGAAAGAGTCTGTTTGCCATACTCTTAATCTTCTTCTGTGTTAATTTGCTCGCCCCCTTTGCCTTCACACTCTTAGCACCCATGGTTTTAGCGCGAACTGGAGATGACCCAAAAGCGTTAGGAATGGTGCAGTCAGCCCTTGGAATAGGGGGATTGGTCGGCGGTATAGTGCTCAGTATTTGGGGGGGTCCAAAGCGCAGGATACATGGAATACTTATTGGATTGATACTCGCTACGATGGGGATAATGTTGATTGGGCTGGGACAGACGCCGCTGCTCTGGTCTTTGGCCATTTTCTTCGCAATTCTCTCTGTGCCCATTATCAACGGCTCCAGCCAAGCTATTTGGCAGAGTAAAGTTGCCCCAGATGTACAGGGTCGAGTGTTTGCTGCGAGAGGAATGATTGCTCAGATTGGCGCACCGGTGTCGATGCTGCTAGCGGGGGCCTTTAGCTGATAGTGTCTTCGAACCAGCGATGATGCCAGGAGGTAGTTGGGAACCTCTGTTTGGTTGGTTAGTTGGTTCTGGTCCAGGAGCTGGTATGTCGCTGATGTTTGTGATCGCTGGGGCTTTGGGGATGCTGGTCGGTTTGGCAGGGTATGCTTTCCCTTTTGTGCGGAATGTTGAAGACCTTTTGCCAGATCATTCAGTAGAAGTTGAGTCTTCATCTGAAGCAAAAGTCTGACGCAAGTCTGCATACGTGTATACTATCCGACCGCTATTAGGGCATAGAATCTTGCACATCGATGAAGTGCATGCATTAAGGTTTTTGGGCTTTTCGACCGTTCAGAACCGCATCAAGCTGTCTTCTTTGTGACATCTGATCTTATGATTCTGACGACTGCTATTACAACGAAAACAATAGTGTAGACTGCAATAAGGGCTCCTGCCAAAAAAATCTCTGCCTCTTCCGTAGAACCAAACATGCCCCCTAACAAGGGAACATTTATGTTAAGTTCCTTGGTCACAAAGTCAGGAAAATTTACTACGCACCAATCTGGAAGCCACTTACTGACATCTAGATAAATCTGCTCCTGTGTAATCATGTGCACCACGGCTAGAATGCCACTTATAACAGTTGAAGCTATGAAAACGCCAATGGCCGAAAGCAGAGCCAGGGATGTTCTCCTAAGAACTTCGCCAAACATAAAGGCTAACGACAAGAAAACTAGATTGGAGTAAACCACAGCCAAGTAAATGTGTGGAACAAATTGAAGGCTTTCTTGAGGACTGAAAAATGCAATGGATAAGGCTACTCCAAGAACTGTGGTCAAAGCCGCTACGAAACTAAAAAGCGACAGACCCCCTAGATACTTTCCAGCCACATACTCAATTCTTGAAATCGGTTTGGACAATATTATATCGGCTGTCCCATGTTCGTATTCTTCAGACATTGATCCGCCACCAATCATAATGGCAATAAGTACCGTGAAGAACCCCTGGGGAGCTAATACTTCCAGAGTCCATATTAGAGGCTTAATCTGTTCCAATGGGACCTCTAAGCCCATTGGAGAATTAGTAAGAAGATGATTGAATATTACAAAACCGGTTATTTGGACAGCGAACACCAAAATGACCATCGCAAGGAACTTCTTTTTGGCTAGGGCTCTCCGCCACTCATAGCCAATGATTACAGCAACTCTTCTAAGACCATTCATGTCATTGTCCTTCTTTTAGAGCGCGCATGTAAGCGTCCTCCAATGTTATCTTGTGAAGGTTCAGACTCAGTATTACACCTTTTTGCTTGAAGATTTCTGAGGAAATTTCACCTCTCAAATCCTTCTTTTCCTTCAATTTTATCTTTAGTCTGTTTCCCTCCACCTTCACATCTTCCACGTAACCAAACTTTTTGAGACTTGAGACTATCGTTTTCGTTACTTTCTCTAATTCTGCTTCCACTACCCACTGTTGGGTAAATGTTTCCAATACTTGTCCTATTGAACCAGTGAAAACCATTTTTCCCTTATTTATCATTCCCACGTGGGTGCAGATGCGTTGAACCTCATCTAGAAGATGAGAGGATAAGAAGATAGTTTTGCCTTGCTTTGAAAGAGTTGTGAAGAGGTTTCTGAATTGAGTTTTTGCTTCTGGGTCCAGACCGATCGTAGGCTCATCCATGATAAGAACCACGGGGTCATTGATCAGTGCTAGGGCTATGGAGAGCCTTTGAACCATTCCTTTACTGTATTTTCCGATTTTTTTGTTTTCCCACTCTTTTAAGCCAACTAGTTCGAGAAGTTGTTTAATCCTCTTCTTTCTATCTTGTGTAGTCAGTTTGAAGATCTTTCCTATGAAGTCCAGTAGTTGCTTTCCAGTGAAAAAAGCTTGCAGATTTGGCAGTTCTGGAGCGTATCCTAGGCATTGAAGAGCCTGAACTGGGTCTTTGGTTGGATTGACACCTCTTATTTGAACTTCGCCTTGGTTTGGCTTTAGGAGTCCAAGCATAGTTCTTATCGTTGTGGATTTGCCTGCTCCATTTGGGCCTAGATAACCGTAGACCGTTCCCTTGTCCACTGTGAAGGAGACAGAGTCTACTGCCTTGAAGTCTCCGTAGAATTTTGTGAGGTTTGAAACACTAATTACTGATTTGTACGACAAGGTGCGTTCACATAGTTCTCACCGTGTTGTTTGAGGTCCTTAATAAGCTTAAACGGAAAACTTGCGTTTTGATTGCTTTGGCTACAGATATAGCATGCATAGTGTTATGCATATGGGAGTGTGCTTAGATGCTGAACGTGTTTCTTGTCAGGTCTTATCGAGAGATGTATATGACTCTCTCGTGCTTCATCGATCTTGATATCAAGAGGTCTATAGAAATTGTTGCTCTCACCCTTCTTAACGAATTCTCTCAATGAAGTGGGCATTCCCATCCAAGAAACACGTTGAAACCTAGCTGGAAGTCATTTGTGTCTGGAGCGGGTACTGTTGAGTCTTTTGACCTGGCAACTCAGACATGTATTCCTGTTTATGGAATAGCTTGACAACATCAAGGTCCCGAGAGATAGAACATATGTGTGCGCAGGCATTTTCTAAGTCGAATTAAGCAGAAAAATACGATTGGATTTCCAGGATTTAGATTGGTTCAGAAAATGAAATGTGCATTCGTAATGTTAGGCTTCTCTTTCTTCAGGTCGGGGTTCTTTGATGCGGAAGACC
>DAOWHM010000116.1 GCA_030641425.1 Candidatus Bathyarchaeota archaeon
CTGAAGAAAGGCGGATTCCACTGGTATCCTTCAGTCCATTCCTGGAACCATTCTAAACCTTCTTTTGCCCTTGCCTCCCAGAAAGCAACTGGATCCTTTGCCGCTTCAGCATAGATTGACTCGTCACTTATCCAAGCTCTCTTCTTCATCTCATCCGTCGGCCAAAACACAAAACGGTTATTGGGATCTTCTTCCACCCATTTAACTTGCTTTGACATAGTTTTTCACTCTTTCCTAGAGTCTTATGAAGGAAAATGGCCTAGAATAAAATCTTTTCCTTCCAGACCCCAAAAACAATCAGAGTAGAAAATAAGGAGAACTTTCAACTTCTACTTGCTTACTTTGCCAACCGGAAGAATTATCCTTCCATGAGTCTCATTCAACACTTCTGCCAAAGCCAGATATACTGCACTTAAACCACAAATTATTCCTTCATATCCAGCTACAGTTCCAATCAGTTCACTACCTGTCAAGTATCGAATTGTGAGCAAGAAGAAGAGCACTGCTAAACTTAGGAATACAAACTGTAGAGCGCGATTTGCCTTCAACGTACCTATAAACATCACAGCTGTGAAGAGCCCCCACATGAAGAAGTAAGCCGCCAACGATGCATTCGAAAAAATTTCAACGTTTAGAAACGAGTCACTCAACACTCTCGCGTGTAAGGCCACTAAGGATAACCAGAACAACCCATAGGAACAGAATGCGGTAGTGCCAAAAGTGTTTCCCTTGCGGAATTCCATGACTCCCGCGATAATCTGGGCTAGACCACCATAAGCAAGTCCCATTGCAAGAATCATAGTATCCATCGCATAGAACCCAGAATTGTGAAGATTCAAGAGCACTGTTGTCATTCCAAAACCCATCAATCCAAGAGGAGCCGGGTTCGCTAGTTTTTCATTCAATATGATCCCCCAATTCTGCTGCGAAGGGAATAGGTGATAAAGCTGAATAATATAAAACTTTTCGAAACTGTTAAAAGTGCATCTAGATCTAGTCTTGAAGCTGTTACAAGGAGAATTTAAAAAATGGATTGGGTTCTACTCGCACCCATATCAGCCTTTATTGCCATTCTATTCTCGATTTACTTATACTCTTATGTATATGGTAAGAGTAGCGGAACGGCTAAGATGCAGGAAATTTCAGGTGCGATTAAAGAAGGCGCAAGAACCTTTCTAAAACGAGAATATAAGACATTAGCAGTTTTTGTAATCATCATGGCCCTAATCCTTACGGTTACCTTAGGCGTCGGCTTAGGCATGGGGTTGGAGATCGGACTTGTCTATATCTTCGGGGCAGTCTGCTCAGCTATTGCAGGTTTTCTTGGCATGGAAGTCGCGTTGATCGCCAACGGAAGAACTGCCAATGCCGCCCGAGAAGGCTTGAATAAAGCTTTTCCAATAGCCTTCAGAGGTGGTGCCGTGATGGGACTCTCAGTTGTAGGTCTAGCACTATTGGGAGTATCAATTGTCTACTTCTCGACGGGTAGACCAGATCTTGTGTTAGGCTTCAGCTTCGGAGCCAGCGCTCTTGCCCTGTTTGCAAAGGCTGGAGGGGGAATATACACGAAAACCGCAGATATAGGCGCTGACTTGGTTGGAAAAGTTGAGATGGACCTTCCAGAGGATGACCCTCGGAACCCTGCCGTTATTGCAGACAATGTTGGTGATAATGTAGGAGATGTTGCTGGCATGGGAGCAGACTTGTTTGACTCCTATGTGGCCAGCATTATGGCTGTCATGATTTTAGGTGCAAGTACAAGCCTTCAGCAATCTGCTGACTCTTCCTTTGGAGATCCGAGTGCTTACATCAGTCTCCCTTTGATCTTTGCAGGATTAGGAATAATAGCTTCAATCATAGGTGTGTTTTTAGTGAGAGTGGGTAAACATGGAAACCCTGGAAAAGCCCTCAACTGGGGAACGTACTCAACCTGTGCTATTCTGATCGCTCTCACCTTTCTGATAACATACTATCTAGATTTTCCATTAGGAATTTGGGGAGCCCTCGCAGTAGGATTAATCGCGGGAGTAATCATCGGAATCACCACTGACTACTATACATCAATCGATAGAATGCCCGCGAAGAGAACTGCTGAGTCATCTAAAACAGGTGCTGCAATCAACATAATCACTGGGTTCTCCTACGGGTTGATCAGTATATTTCCACCCCTCCTTGGAATCGCCCTCGCCTCTGCAATCGCTTACTTCATCTGTGAACTAACTGTCGGTGCTGGTTTCGGAGTGTATGGCGTTGGAATGAGTGCTGTTGGTATGCTGTCAATAGTAGGTATGATCGTGGCGGGAGATGCATATGGACCTATAGTTGACAACTCGAAGGGTATTGCAGAACAGGCGGGTATGGAGGAGGAAGTCATCGATATTGCAGACCGACTTGATGCAGCTGGCAATACTGCAAAGGCCATAACCAAAGGGTTTGCAATAGGTGCAGCAGGACTTACAGTGCTAGCTCTCCTAGCTGCTTATCAAGAGATCATTCAGACGCGAATGAATGGAGCTCAAATCAGTTTCGACCTCATGAATCCATTCGTTTTGACGGGAGCGTTCATCGGCATTGCTATGCCAGCCTTGTTTTCTGCCATGCTAATGCTTGGCGTTGGAAAGAATGCATTTCGGATGATTGAAGAGATACGGCGACAGTTTAGGGAGATTCCTGGTTTGAAAGAAGGGAAAGAAGGAGTGAAGCCTGACTACACCAAATGCGTGGACATTGCTGCTAAGGGCGCCCTCAAAGAATTGTTACCTCCAAGCGTATTGATTATCGTCGTCACGCTGGCTGTGGGGTTCGTTGGTCAGTGGGTAGCTAGTCAGATTGGACCTCCATATGAGTTTGGGGGCATTCAAGCTCTGGGGGGATACTTGGGAGGTAGCATCTTCTCTGGCTTAATCTTCGCTTTACTTATGTCGAACTCAGGTGGTCTATGGGACAACGCTAAGAAGTATATCGAAGCAGGACACTTTGGTGGAAAAGGTTCGGATGCACACAAAGCAGCTATAGTGGGGGACACTGTAGGAGATCCATTTAAAGACACGGCTGGTCCATCCTTAAACACGATGATAACTGTTATGTCATTGGTTGCATCAGTCTTTGCTCCCCTCATAGTTGCATTTGCATTATTGCTGACTTAGCAGAGAAGGCAAAGATCTTCCCATTCTAATATCTAAATAATTCCAGGCCTGACAAGACTTGACTTCAGAAAATATGATTCATATGTTTCTGCGTTAATATTGTTTTGAAGCGGTGACAGCTTTGGTACATTTCCTTTTTCAGAGTGTCTCTCGTCTCGGACTCTTTGTCGGAGCATCTTATGGATTTCTTTGCAGAGTCGTATTCTGTCTTTCTTTGAAAGGCTTAGTAGATCGATTGGCTGCTTCTCTCTTGTCTTTCTCATATTTCACTATATTATCGTAAATCTTAATAAAGAGCTTGTTTCGAAAATCGATATATTATGGTGGAGGGACGATGTGTCTGAACTTTCTTAACTCTCAAAGTTTGTTAGAAGTTATCTATCTTTGAGGTGATATCTTCTACGTGTTTTGCGAAGGCATGCTCAGGTTCGTCTCTTGTAAAGATTTTTGATCCCCCTGCTCTTAGCACATCACAGTAGCAAGGGATTACCTTCAAGACAGGCAATGTATGAGTGTTCTCAAAACGTTTGTATATACCATCCCTCTCCAATTGTGTTGACAGGAACTCAATTGGAACCTTGTTCATCAAGATAGCAGTTTTCTTCTCAAAGAGATGGTACAATTCATGTACCATCCTTTTAGTTCCTTCAATGTCAGAACGGTCTATCGTACTAACCACTAGCACAACGTCAGCGCTTACAATAGCATTTATAGAGGAGTATTGTAGCCCTGGGCTGGTGTCGTAGATGAGATAGTCTAGTTCCATATCATTGAGAACTGTGTTCTTGAGTGACAATAGTCTACCGAGAGCGCGCATCTCCCATTTGCGATCCTTGGCTGACATGTCGCGCAAGGCTTCTATGGCGGGATTCGCCAATCCTACGTACATGCTTCCGCTGCAATTGCATTCAGGAGTGTAGTCAAGCAAGACCTTATCGATTTCGCAGGAGCCATTCAGATAGTCGTTTAGCCAATAATCTAAACTTTCAAACTTGAAAATTGATTGCAGACTTGGAGCGCGAAAGTCCAAGTCAAGGATGCAAACTTTTTTACCTTGCTTGGCGTAAGCAGCTGACAAGTTCACAGATAGAAGAGTTTTTCCGGTTCCGCCCTTATAGCTGTGAATGACTATAATTTTACCCATCTTTCCATCCTCACCTCTCAACAAAGAAATAGGCTTTACGACCCTTTCGCTCCTTCTTCAAGTATGACATTAGAACGAGTTGATTCAAATATCCGCTTTCTACAGCTCTCGCTCGTTTAGTTTGTTCTGATACTTCCTCCGCTGTTGCGTGTCCTAGTTTACAGATTGTCACCGCTGTCTTTCTCAGGTGATCGGGCAACGAGAGGAGGGTCATCACATCTAATGCCTCTGGCAAGTCTTGTATGATGAGATCCTGCTTTCTTTCCTGTTTTTGAAGTTCAATAAAAACCTCCATCTTCTCATTAAGTCTGTCTAAGCTCTTTCTGATTTTTTCTAGGATTACTGCAGGGTTTTTTCCGAGGGACCTGCTCATTTCAACCATTCCTTTGCAGAACTTGTGGCGTACATGTCTACAGGTATGAGGTTCACAGGGTCTATTAAATATTACGACGTAACATTATAGATTCTGAACCCCTTTACTAAAGAAAGGACTTTAATCAACCGGCAAAAGAAATAGTGGGGAGGTTTAACGAAGCAATTCTAAAGAGTAACTGGCAAGCGGCGCGCCTCTTCCACCAAGGGAAGAACCGTCTTGAGTTCTCGGAAATACTTTAACACAGTGATGCCACGTTCAGTAACAGCGTACACGACCCGTTTCTTGCCAACAGTCCGCTCTTCAACGAGATTTTGCTGAATCAGAAACTCCAAGTACTGCTTTAGGACGCTGCAATTAACATTAGCCTTATACATAATATGAGTAAGCTTGAGAGGTCCACGTTGAGACAGAACTTTCAGAATATCAATGTACATTTCAAGTTTGGAACGTCGCATGTTTAAACCTCTTTAGCGTCCCTTTCGCACATCTGGGTATAAATGATTTATGTATTTGGAATCAGTGTTTCTCTCCATCAGTCAATGAGACTTCGTTTCAACTCCAGTCAACACAATTAACCGATTCTCTAACGCTGTTACCAAATCGTCGCACAGAATTTGCTGCATATCTGTAGAAAGTGTCCTCAGTTCGGGCTCTAAAACATCTTGGAATTCATCCTGCAGTTGCTTGCGTCTTTGGGGAGATACCCCATCTTCAACTTTCATCTTTGCCTTCCACTCCCTAGTGATTTATAATTGACTGCTGAATTCTGAATTAAGTGTTTTATGAAGGAAAACGAAAGATTTGAGTTAACTATTGATAATAACTATTCCAAGTCAACCAAATTGGTTGTTGCAATTATTGCCAAGTGCAATTCGGCTTCTCTGAGTTCACCATGAGAAAAACGATGGAAAAAGCAAGTAGTACGCTATATGTATTAGACCTTCTTTATGATTTTCCACAACTTGTCTCCAACGTAATGTAAGTTCTTAAATATTTTCCCACGCTCTAGTGTTTTTGCCATTTCCAGATTATACAACGCTGCAACTATAGCTAGGGGTTTTCGGTGGTTCTCATCAACTATCACAACAATGCTTCCTTTGCTGAATACTCCTTCAAACTTAACGATACCTGGCGCCATAACGTCTGCGCCATTGCAAATATGTGGTATTGCCCCTGAATTCACAACAGCCTTTGGCATACGCGAAAGAATAATCTGCGAGTTAAGTGTAGGAAACAACCTTCTGCCCGATCTAACAAGAACCGGCGTGCCATTAACGAAGAATATCTCTCCCTCTCTAGCTTCAACAAGTTCCAAAGGGGGTTTCAGAGTAGGCACTTGAGAAGTGGAGAGATTCATCACATCGCGAAATTCCGAGAGCAATTTCCTTGCCTCCTTTTCTCTTATGAAGCGTCGTTTCATTCTTTGGGTCATTCCTGTCTCGCAGCTACCACAGGTGTTCTAACTGCTAATTAAGCAATTTCATGGAGGCTTCATCTACTGGACCCTATTTGAACGTTCGTTTACTTTTCAACTTGATGGAAACCGTGAAGTAGAACGCATGAGCCGTTTTCTGACCTGAGAGTAAGTCGCCTTCGTACGTACTCCCGAATTATTTCAGTAGGCTTGATAGAGTAGATGATTGACAAATAGAAAATAGTTCCAGAAACTTTAAATGGTTTTTAAAGCAAAGTATGGATTGTCAAGGGAGAAGGAGAAACATTGACGTTTCATCCAGCGAAGAGTTCGCTCGTAAGCGTTACTCTTGTAGCTGCTTTGGTGCTGCCACTACTCATGGTTCCAGCGTATTCAGAAGAACCTTTAGAGCCTTCATTATTGACGATTCTTTCTTTCTTA
>DAOWHM010000022.1 GCA_030641425.1 Candidatus Bathyarchaeota archaeon
CGAGCGTCCAAAGGTGAGAATTAGTTTCGAGGAGAGTTCTTCCGCTTCTTCTTTGAAAGCTTCGTCAACAGACTTCTAGCAAAAGGCTCTTCGTTCACTCCTCTGACCTTTAGAGCCCCATCTTCTAACGCTTGATTAAAGATCGACTCGCCTTTCTCAGTTCGCAATATAACAAAGGTCCAACCGTTTAACCCCAGGCCTCCCGCTGAGATGTCTGCCAGTTCAGCGCTAAAATCGCTGCAAAGGTGACAACTGTCTCTGACATATTGCTTTGTTTCTGACAAGGGTACACTCGTCGCTTCCCCGGACTTGAGAGAGATAATTATCTTCCCTTTGATGTTCATCTTCTCAATTTCGTTCAAGCTAAGACCTAGTTTGCCTTTGAGGTGCTCTACAAAAAATCCATCATATGTGAAGCTTTCTGTGCACATCAACCCAATTGTGAAACGTAGCGGGCTCGTGAATTTCTTAAGTGGGAACATTTCGATCTTCCGAATTGCTTGGATTTGACATGGAGTACCTACAAAAGCCAAGCTTTTCTTATCCTCCTTAACTCCCTCACGTAATGCTAGCAGATTAGGCGAATAGCAGTAGCGTGTTCCAGCCCCTTCTAAAATCGCCTCAGGAGTTGTGGCCAATTTGGGAACTGGATAGAAGGGCTTATCCTCTGCGATTCCAGATATGGCTGCACCTTCAATGACACCTTTCTGCAGGGCATACGATAAGAGAGCAGTGACAAACCCGCCATCTTGGCTTCTACTCAAGATTTTCCCATCAGTTGCTTGGGCTAGAAGAAGACGCTTGTGGATTCCGAAGTCCTCATCTGCTTTTTGTGCCCGTCCAAACACAAATTCTTCAACGTGGGGCCACGACCAATCGTATTTGGGGCAAACTTTAGGGCAGATACCACAGCTCGTGCATTCTTTGACAAGTTTAGGTTGCCCGTGGTGATACTCCAAGCATTTGAGGGGACATACAACCACGCATGTGGCGCAACCTACACATCGGTTAGTTAGAACTACATCTTTTTCCAGGGATTCTTCAAAGCCCAACTTGCGACTTTCCATGATCAACCCTCAAAAAGCATTGTATCTCCTCTAGTTATACATAAATTGTCCGGGTAACTCTGAAACTCTTGGGAAGTTAGCTTCCTCACCTGTTGCTGAAGGATATAGGGCCAATGTTACCAAGTTTGACTGTGAAGCCCTTGATGGCTTTGTTAAGGTCATGTTCTCTACCTGGGGACGAGTGTTCAGTTTGTAGCCGTTCAGGGTTTATTCCTGTTGCTTGAAGCCATCCTTTAATATCTTTGGCACGCCTCTCTGCAATGGAGCCACCGAAAACATAATGGCAGTCCTTAGGATCGCACCCGATAATTAAGACTCCGTCAGCTCCAAACATGAGGGCTCTGAGGACGTGAAGGGGATCAACTCTTCCACTACATTTGACCGAGACTATTTTAGTATTCACTGGCCATTCCGACGCCATTGCATCTCCGTTAAAAGACCATGTGCAAGCGAAAGCAAGGATACGAGGGTCATTTGTGGACGCCCAGGAAGGTGCGAGATCTTTTATCTGGGTCATTATTGATTCATCCGAGAAGTTTTGCATGGTTATTGCTTCTGCTGGGCATTCCACAACGCATGTTCCACATCCTTTACAGAGGAGAGGGTCGACTTTTGCAACGGCTTTCTTAACTCGGATAGCTCCGTATTCGCATATTTTTTCGCAGTTTGCGCAGGCAATGCATCTATCTTCGTCGACAATTGGATCGTCCGCTTCGCAGAGATCTTCTTTCTCTAAACATTCTGAACAGGGACCGCAAAAGAGACATCTATGGGATTCGAGTATTCCAGCTTCTGATGGAAGTCCGAGCTCAACCTCTTTGAAGCTCCTCAGTCGTTCTGTTAGCTCAAGGCAGGGCATCGTTTGTCTGGGTTTCTCCTTTAAAGCCTCTACGTCAACAACCCACGCCATCTCAGGTACTTCCTTTGTTCTTTCCACGTTAAGATCAAGACCTCTCAGGTACCTGTCGATTGAGGTTGCTGCCTTCTTGCCAGCTGCAATGGCTTCAATTACTGAGGCGGATCCGGATACAACGTCACCTCCAGCGAATATACCTGGCATCTTAGTTTCAAGTGTAACCTCATCCACTACTACTCTGTTGCCTTTGCCGACCTCGACATCTCTTGGCAAAAAAGAAACGTCAGGGAGCATACCAATAGCCAACAGCACTGAATTAGCTTGAACTATGAATTCGGATCCTTCAATAGGTATGGGGCGGCGTCGTCCGCTTTCATCTGGGGGACCTAACTTCGTCTTGATGCATTCTATCCCCACTGCTTTGTCGTCTTTCCCTAGAATCCTCTTTGGGGTCGTGAGAAATTGGAATTCTACCCCTTCAAGCTCTGCATCTTTAACCTCTTGTGGATGCGCAGGCATCTCCTGCTGTGACCTTCTATAAATCACTGTTACTCTTGTTGAACCTAGCCGTTTAGCTGTACGAGCAGCGTCTATGGCAACATTTCCTCCGCCCACAACTACAACTTTGTCTCCAAGCCTAGCATGTGCCCTCGAGGAGGCTTCTTTTAAAAACTCCAGTGAAAGATATACGCCCTGCAGTTCTTCTCCCTCTATGTTTAGGCTGACACAGCGGTGGGCGCCTGTGGCTACGAGGATCCCATTGAATCCTTGAGTTTTCAATTCTTCAAAGCTCAAATCCTTACCGATGGAGGTGTTGGTGTAGATTTCCACTCCGGTCTGTCTGATGTAGTCAATCTCTCTGTC
Source organism: Candidatus Bathyarchaeota archaeon (assembly GCA_030641425.1). Classification (GTDB taxonomy): domain Archaea; phylum Thermoproteota; class Bathyarchaeia; order Bathyarchaeales; family SOJC01; genus SOJC01. The sequence goes on from DAOWHM010000022.1 coordinate 2,788, forward strand.
TAGCACCTCTTGAGGTAGTCGATATTCAGGAATGCAATATCTTAAGCAACCACCAGGCTTAGATAAACGTTCAAAAACTGTCACTGGGTAACCTATTTTCGCCAGTTCAAAGGCAGCTGTTAGACCTGCTGGTCCAGAGCCTATAATCGCAATCTTCTCCTCGTGGGTTTTTGGAGTTGCTTCCAGCTTTTTAATTCCAGAAGAGACTTCGTAGTCAGCCACGAGCCTTTTCAGAGAACGGATGCTAAGGGGTTCATCAACATCTTTTCGGGTACAAGCGTCTTCACAAGGGCTGAAACAGACTCTTCCACAGACAGAGGGAAAAGGGATGGATTGTCGGATGATCTCCAGTGCTTCTTCAAATTTCTTTTGGGCAACAAGTGCAATGTACGCCTGCACATTTATTCCACCAGGACAAGCCTTCCTGCAAGGAGGATACTTCGCTTTAAGATCTGTAAAAGTGCTAGCCATTATCTCGTCCTCATTTAACGTTTAGAGCATGATTTTCAAGGGAGAATCCTAAAAGGAAAGGAAACAACCATATTAAACTTGCGCAGAAAGCCCAAAATGTAACCTTGGCAGGTGCTGACAGAAATTTTATATTATAGATTCAGCTTTCACTGACTTTCTTTGCGGAGTGACCCCTGTTGATAATAGTCAAGCAGAAGCCCCTAGAGGAGATTTTTGAGATGACGAAGAACGCAAAGAACTTTTTAATTGTGGGATGCGACGGATGTGCATCCATAATTCAGGTAGGTGGCGAGAGACAAGCTGAGATTCTGAAGACCTTGCTGGAGATGAAGAGCAGAGTGAAGGGAGAAGATGGACCAGCATCCCAAGCGATCTCAATCTTGCGTCAATGTGACCGACAGATTGTTGTCTCGTCCCTTAACCCGGTAATAGGAGATTACGACACCCTTGTCTCTTTGGGATGTGGCGTAGGGGTTCAAACGCTTGCGGATCTCTACAGAGATAAGCTGATTATTCCTGCTAACGACACTGAATTCATTGGAATGCATGACACTAAAGCAGATAAGTTCTACGAGATGTGCAGAGCATGTGGTGACTGTATTCTCTTCGAGACAGGTGGCGTGTGCCCCATAACGAGATGTGCGAAGAGCCTACTTAATGGTCCCTGTGGAGGACAATCTAATGGGAAATGTGAGGTGGGTGGATGGAAAAAAGAATGCGCGTGGGTTCAAATCTACGAGCGTTTGAAGGCTCGAGACCGTCTAGACTTGTTCACGAAGTTTAGGCCTCCAAAGGACTATAGAGTTTCAGGACATCCCAGGGAACTTGGCAACGAGATCTTAGGAGAGGACGCTGCGACTTGACTAAAGAAGCTTACAGCGAACTGATGAAACAGATAAACGCTGGCAAATTCGTATTCACTGGAGAACTTGAACCGGTTAAGACTACTAGGCTCGATGAGGTTATTGAAGGAGCCAAAACCCTAAAGGAACACGTTGTAGCCATCAACATCACTGACAACCCTACTGCCTTCGGCTACATGAACGCCCTAGTCCCTGCCTATATGATTCAAAAAGAGGCTGGAGTAGAAGCTGTTTACCAGATGACCACGAGAGACCGTAACCGCCTAGCCTTAATCTCAGATGTACTCGCAGCAGGAGCGTTAGGTATAAAGAACATACTAGCGTTGACGGGTGACCACACAACTATAGGAGATACTCCACAGGCGAAACCCGTCTTCGACTTGGATTCAGCCACATTCGTTTATATGCTGAAAAAAATGATGGATGAAGGAGTAGATCTCAACAACAATGAGATTGAAGATCCTCCAAAATTCAACATTGGAATTGCAGCCGCCCCAAACGCAAACCCTTTAGAACCAGAGCTTTTGAAGATCGAACGAAAGGTCAAACTCGGAGCAGACTTCGTTCAAACACAATGCGTATACAGCGTCGAACAAGCAAAAAACTTCTTAGACGCAGCAGCATATTTGAACATTCCAATACTTGTAGGTGTCGCTCCATTCAAATCACTCTCCATGATGAAATGGATGGTCAAGTTTGTACCAGGCATAAAGGTACCTGAAGAGATTCAAGAATCTCTACGTAAGGCCAAGAAGACTGGTGGGAAAGAGGCTGTGTATGAAATAAACATCGAAATTTTTGGGGAACTACTGCGAGAAATTCGGAAAACGACTAATGCTGCAGGTATCCACACCATGGCAATAGGTTTCGAGTGGATCGTGCCAAAAATAATTGAAAGAGCCGGATTCTAGTCCCAAGTATAAACTCTTCTGAAAAGAAAGACAAATGAAATGTTGTGATCTGCCTAGAATGAACCCGTCCAGAAGCATACGTTTTAATTCTCAAACAATTATTCAAACATAGGCGATTCAATGCAGGGCGGAATCACTAATCGAGATGTAAAGCTTCAAATAGCCAAATATTTTCCATGGTGTCCATTTTGTTGCTCTGAAAAATTGGAAATCGACGTTGAACCCGATCGAGCTCATGATTATATTATCTGCGACAACTGTGAAGCTAAATGGGAGGTAAAGATAAAAGAGAAAATTAGATCCATAAAACTTGTCTCAGCAAGTGTCGGTTGGAAAGGCAAAGAGCTTCTAGAGAAGGAAATTGAGCCCAAGTTTTGGCAAAATAAAGCGTGGCTATGCATCTTGACGAGGAGAAACCCACATAAAAGCTAATGAGCACGTAATAATAGGTCCACTTAGAAAGAATATTTAAGTTTTCGGAATCCAATTCTTGCGCGAACAAGCGTGAGATGGGATGAGAGAAGTAACCTTCAAGATACAGGAAGATCTATACCGATATTTGGACTTTCTTGAGAAGTCTCGCTTCATCAGAAGTAAAGAGGAAGCACTGAGTACAGCCTTAGAATTCTACCGAATGCTATCGATGCACGACTGGTTACCCTTCATCTATCGGATGGGGGGTGGACGCGTCCTGCTCATGGACACAACAATGGTTCTGGATTTCTTTCACCTCATGACCAATCAAGAGATTTTCGGTGCTGCCAGAACTTCTGCATTAAAACGTAAGGTGACCAATCCTTTCTTTGAAGGTGTCGACTTCTCGAATCCACGGAACTGGCCCATAGTGCTGAGAGAGATGGAGCTTATGGGTTGGGGTGAGTTCAAGCGCTTGGGAGATTGTATTGAAGTTAAGAGCTGCACCTTTCCAGCACCATATTTGCAGGGTTATTTTGAAGGGATGTTTGGGTTGCGATTCAAAATAAGGTCTTCGAGAACTGCCAATATTATGAGTTTTGTTGGTCAGAGGAAGGATAGTCCCAAAAGGAGTGCCTTATAGCCCTGTCCATGGACATCTCTTGTAAGGACCAATCACAATTGTGACAATTGTTCCCACGATGCCATCCAAGTTTAATTCTTGTTCAAGGAAGATGTTCAAGTCTTCCATCTTTTCGAAGATTACTTCAGTTACTATGTCCGTATCACCGCTTGTTCGATATACAACCTGTGTGTCAGGGTGTTTGGTAAGGTGTTCAGCTATTACTCTGAGCTTTGCTGGTTCGACTCGCAATCCAATGAAGGCTTTAATTACTCTTCCTAATTTGTGGTAGTCTAGCACTACGGTAAATCGTTCGATGATCCCGTCTCTTAGCAGCTTGTCTATTCGTCTCCTAACGGTGGCTTCGCTGGCGTTTACTTCTTTAGCGATATGGACTATTGGTTTTCTTGCGTCTCCCTGTAATGTTCTAATAATCTTCATATCTAACGCATCGATAACAGACATTTTGCATCACTTCCTGTCCAGATAACTGCTATTGGATATTCTGATTTATACAGTTTTCGCAATCTTTTACATAATAAAGTATTATATCTATAAGCTCAAATGATCGAAAAGCGTAGATGAATCTACGATAGTTGCATATCTTCGATACGTTTAATGGTTGGTTTATTGTGAAAAACGACATCATTTCGACGAATCTCGTCACCGGAAAGCTTATTTCTGATAATCACATATAGTATTCCATGTAATAAACTAGGGGGAAAACTAGTATGACCTTCAAAGATATCGTCAGCAAAATACCATCTTCGACTTGGGAAGTCACATCAGAAAGGCTCATCGATATCGTTCTCAACTCAAAGAATGCCAAAAAGATGCCCAGTGGATTAGCAAAGACAATTCTATATTACTGGCAGAGAGATCAACTTGCATCAGAAATCGGGCTGCAACGGCTTCTTGAAGCATCTATGCATATAGACCCAGATAAAACTGCTGAAACCTTGAAGGATTTAGGTCTTCAAGAACTCACAGTTTTGCTTGAAAGCCAATAGAGAGCCACTTTAAACCACCCAAAATACAATAGAGAAGGATTCCAGTAGAATAGGTTACGAAGAGGAAAACTAAATGACTGACTTCGGCATTGAGTTTGTACCTCGAGACCTTTACTGGAAAACAACCTTCTACGCCATACAAGCTGAAAAAACAGGGTTCAACACTCTGTGGATAACAGATCACTTCAACAATAGAAATGTCTACGTATCATTAGCCATAGTCTCAGCCTACACAGACAAGATAAAATTCGGACCAGGGGTAACGAATCCATATCTGATTCATCCGATAGTCACGGGTCAAGCCATTTCAACACTTAACGAAATAGCACCAGGCAGAGTTGTTTGTGGAATAGGTGCAGGAGATAGAACAACACTACAATTGGTCAATGTGAAGCCTACAAGACCTTTGTCAACAATAAGGGAAGCTGTTGAGATAATTCGAGGAATCTCTTCTGGAAGAAAGGTGAAGATGGAAGGTCGAGCTTTCACAGTTTTGGGGGGTAAATTGAACTTCAAAGTAGAAAGCAAAGTCCCCATCTTCATCGGAGCTCAAGGACCTAAGATGCTAGCATTAGCAGCAGAAATTGGAGATGGTGTTTTAATCAATGCTTCTCACCCTGAAGACGTAGCAAGAGCTATGGAATTTATCAAGAATGGGATCATCAAGGCAGGAAAGACTAAGGAAGATTTGACTATAGCGACATATACGTCCTTATCTGTAGCGAACAAAGCTGAAAAGGCAAAAAAGGCAGCCATTCCTGTGGTTGCCTACATTGTAGCTGGCTGCCCTGAATCAATCCTTAGCAAGCATGGTATATCAATGGAGACTGCCACTGCAATCCGTCACGCAATAGTTCAAGGCAGATGGAAAGAGGCTTTCTCAAATATAACCGAAGAAATGATAGGAGCTTTCTCCATATGTGGAACACCTGAAACCGTTGTTGAGAAGATTAGCAGGTTAGTTAGTATAGGGACAACCCAAATCGTGGTCGGGTCACCGATTGGACCAGACATACGTAAATCTATTAACATGATTGCAGCAGAGGTATTTCCACATTTTAAGACAAAGGAGGAATTTGTAGGTGATTGAAGCCTATGTGTTGCTAAGGATTAAGCCAGGTCAAGACAGATCAGTCTTTGGAAAAGTGAAGAAGTTGAAACAAGTTACAGAGATGGATACAGTTTATGGCGCATATGATTTACTTGCTAAGGTTCAAGTTGAAACTATGGAGGATTTGGACTCTTTCATCTTTGACACTATCAGAACGATTAAAGGAGTAGAGAGAAGCACAACCCTAATAACGATAGAACCTCCGGCTGAAGGAAGATGAATTGAAAAGAAGCTCTCTTAATTGTGGAAAGTGTTATGGCCACTCCTGAATTTATCATGAGTCAGAATCGATCTGTTCAGTTCTTGAAGCAGTCCCGCCTGCGCGCGAATATGGAGATGAACAGGTGATAATAGCCTATACACTTGCTAAAGTCTCTCCCAATGAGAGCATGGTGGTCAACAAAATGATAGAGAAACTCCCTCCAATGTTAGAGGTGGTCTTAGTCTATGGTGAATACGATATTCTCATGAAAACGAAGACTAAAAGCATAAAGGAACTGAATGGTTTCATCTATGATATCTTGAGAAGGATACCCCACATTGTTATGACTACAACTATGATTGTAGCGAACATCCCAAAGAAAGGATAGAAGGTCAACCCTTATTCTGCAGGACGGAACAGATTATATATTCTATGTAATAACTGTCAATGTGTTGGGGTTCCCTTGATAGTTAAAGTTGGAGTTTTCAAATGCGGCAATATCGGAACTGCGCCAATATTGGAGCTGCTCCTTGATGAATTGGCTGATCGCAAGGATCTGACTGTGCGAACTGTATCAACAGGGTCTAAAATGGATGTTGAAGCGGTTGAGGAAACTGTTGAGAAGATTTTTGAGTTCTCGCCGGATCTTCTGCTTTTCATCTCACCAAACACATCTGCCCCTGGACCTGCAAAAGCAAGGGAAGTATTCTCGAGAAAAAAAGTGCCCACGGTTATATTCACAGATGGACCAGGCAAACGAGTAAAGGATGAGATTGAAAGACAGGGCTTAGGCTATGTAATAATCATGGGTGATCCCTTGATTGGAGCACGAAAGGAATTTCTTGATCCCCTAGAGATGGCAATCTTCAACGCTAATGTGATAAAGGTCCTGGCTTGCACAGGAGTCTTAAGAAGGATATTTCGTGAAGTCGACAAATTGATCCTTGCTATTAAAAGCGGAGCCAGTCTGTCTCTACCAAAGTTAAAAATCGACACGGACGATATTCTGGACGCCGGAGACTTCAAGAACCCTTACGCCATGGTGAAGGCAATGGCAGCCTACGAACTGCTAAAGAAGGTAGCTGAAATTAATGTGCGAGCTTGCTTCATCGAGAAAGATAAGAAGAAGTACGTTCCCTTCGTCGCTTGCGCACACGAAATAGTGCAAAAGAGCGCTCTTCTTGCTGAAGAAGCAAGGGAGATTGAGAAATATGGAGACACCCTTCTGCGAACTCCTCATGCTAAAGATGGCAGGCTCAAAACTAAAGACAAGTTATTGTTTCCGCCAAAGACATCAGACCAGTAGAATGAATGTTAAACGGAGCATTTGGCCTCCTGTGAAAGATCAGTTGTAACCAATAGGCTTAATATTTCATTGGACTCAGGGGATTTTATTAATACGTGATGGCTCATTTAACCTGACGAACAATATTATTGTAGGAGCGCTTCTTCAGGTTGGGTCTCGAGAAACTCGATAGGCTGTTCAATCCAAGAAGAATAGCAGTTGTGGGAGCTAGTGACAGAGAGGGATCCGTTGGCGCGAAACTGCTTCGAAACTTAGTTGGTGTAGGATATAAAGGCGTAGTATATCCAGTTAACCCATTCAGGCCTACAGTTCAGGGTATTACTGCTTACCCAGCAATGAAGAGGGTACCTCGCCAGGTAGACTTGGCAATCATCGCAACACCAGCCCATACGGTTCCCCAGGTTGTCGAGGAATGTGGTAAAGCAGGAGTTTCAGGGTTGGTGATTATTTCTGCGGGCTTTAGAGAGAGTGGTGCTGAAGGTAAAGACCTTGAAAAGAGAATTCTTGAACTGAAGAACCGCTTCGACATGAGGATAATTGGACCCAACTGTCTTGGCTTAATGCGACCAAGCGTTAAGTTAAACGCTACATTCGCCAATAAAACAGCTGATCCTGGGAAGATTGCGTTCATCTCTCAAAGTGCTGCACTGTGCGCTTCAGTTCTAGATTGGGCTTCTGAAGCTCATGTGGGATTCAGCGCTGTTGTATCTGTAGGTTCCATGTTGGATGTGGACTTTGGGGATTTAATTGACTATTTTGGAACCGATCCTCAAACGAAGAGTATTGTTCTTTATATCGAGTCTATTAAGAACGCACGGAAATTTCTAAGTGCTGCACGAGGATTTGCGAGGGCGAAACCAATTGTAGTTGTGAAAGCTGGAAAATTCCCTGAGAGTGCTGAAGCTGCAATTTGCCACACTGGAGCGTTATGTGGAGAAGATGCTGTATATGATGCAGCTTTCAGACGTGCTGGGATTGTTCGTGTAGAAGCAATAAGTGATCTCTTTAGCTGTGCTGAAACCTTAGCTATGCAGCCCAATCCCAGAGGCGCTAATCTCACGATAATCACTAACGCAGGGGGTCTAGGGGTGATGGCGACAGATACTCTGATTGCTAAAGGAGGAAAACTCTCACCACTAGGCGATGAAACTATTCAAGCCTTGGATGGCAAATTACCTTCCTACTGCAGTACTCAGAACCCCATTGACATCCTTGAAGAGGCGACTACCGAGAGATTCCGAGAGGTTATGAAGATATGTTTCAAGGATCCTGCAAGTAACGGTTTTCTGATTATCTACACTCCTCAAGGAGCTTCAGACCCTGTTGATACAGCAAAAGCAATTGTAGAACTCGCCAGAGAAACTTCAAAACCTGTTCTCACGTCTGTTATGGGCGAAGATGACTGCTGGAGAGCACGGCAGATTCTTCGCAAGAATGGTATTCCTGCCTTCACTACCCCGGAGCAAGCAGTCTCCACTTTCATGTACATGTGGGGCTACGCGCAAAACCTAGAACTCCTCTATGAAACCCCTGAAGAACTCGCCATTGAACTGTCAATCCCAGTGTTTCTCAGGGAAGTATTGAGAGCGGCCTTGGACGAAGGACGTCAAGTCTTGACAGAGCCTGAATCAAAACAATTTCTAAATGCATACGGAATTCCAACGATAAAATCCGTGGTTGCTGTAACTCCCAAAGAAGCTGTCAAGGTAGCGTCTGGAATTGGATATCCCGTCGTGATGAAAGCCCTCTCTCCCCAAATAACTCATAAATCCCAAGTTGGAGGGGTGATCCTCGATGTGCGCTCAGAAAAAGAAGTTGCGGAATCTTTCAAGGATATAGTTGACAGAGTCAAAAAACATAGACCTGAAGCTGAATTCAAAGGCGTTATACTTCAACCAATGATTAAAAGAAAAGGGTATGAACTACTAGTTGGCTCCAAGAAAGACCCCCAGTTTGGCGCAGTAATCCTGTTCGGGATGGGCGGGGTAGCAACTGAGTTGATGAAGGACGTGAGTATTGGCCTTCCTCCTCTAAATCAAGTGTTAGCGAGAAGGTTGATGGAGAGAACCGCTATCTATCAGCTTTTCTCCAGCTCGGACAGAAGCCGAGTGAACTTTAAACTCCTCGAAGAAATTTTAGTTAAGTTTTCGCAACTCGTAATAGATTTCCCCGAGATTAAGGAGATGGATATTAACCCTCTCATCGTGGATGAAGATGAAGCCGTTGCTGTGGACGCTCGAATCGTTGTTGAATCACAAAGCATCCCGACTGAACCTAAACCTCATAGACATCTCGTCATTACCCCTTACCCAAAGAAGTATATTGATCAGTGGAAGTTGAAGGATGGGACACCGATTCTCTTTCGTCCCATAAGACCTGAAGATGAAACTCTCCTCTACAACTTGTTCAAGTCCTTCTCTGAGGAAACAATGCGTTTCCGTTTCTTCCAGATAATCAGGGAAATGTCTCACGAAACGTTAACCAGATACTGCAACATAGACTACAATCGAGAGATCGCCATAATTGCAGAGAAAGGAAAGAACGAGAAGAGGAAGATCATCGGAGTAGCTCGTGTGATAGTGCAACCAGACCAAAAAAACGGAGAATTCGCAGTTGCAGTGGGAGACGAGTGGCAAGGACAAGGATTAGGATCTAAGTTAGTGGACATTATAATCAAGATAGGGAGAGACTTGGAGCTGGAAAATATCTATGGCGACGTTCTCTCAAACAACTTTAAGATGTTCCAGTTATGCAAAAGAAAGAGCTTTAAGATAGAAACAGTGGACGAAGAAACTTCGAAAGCTATACTAAACTTGACCTAAGGTTGGTTTAGCTCCTCTGCTTCTGCAATCTAGTCAGTTTCCTCTTCTTTTTCTTCTCTTTCCTCTCCTTCTTCGTCAAGGGTTTAGGCTTTTTCCCCTGCGAGTCACCTCTCATGCCACTCATAAAGTTCCGATTAGATAATTTGCTGGAGACTATTTAAGTATAGACTCAAATGCACGTATGGCGACCTAGTCATTCCACGTTAAGATCAATGTTGGATTGTTCACCTTAAGTAATTAATCGCTACGATTAAATTTTCTTTCTAGTTTTGAGCTTAAAGTTCCTATAATTGCGCTTGCAGCTCCAATCCAAGGTCCAAGTAAGAGGCTGACTTTCGTACTTTCAGTAAAAAGCGTGACTACTATTACCATTACAGAGATGAAGAAGGCGATTGCCGACATAAGTGTCACAAGCTGTATGCCAAGATCGTATCCAGCAATATGAATGACACCCCCGAATACAGTCATAATTGATAGCACAATTAAAATCATAGGGATAGCCACAGCTGCCTGATCTTGAGGATTCAATAATCCAGAAATTGCAGATGACTCCCCAGACAACCAAGGGAAAAACAGTACCGCAAAATAGACGACTCCAGCGAAGATTGCCACTCCTCCCTGCACACGAACGTCAGGATTCCGTCTTTCTCCTGTTTCAGTCAACCAAAACACTTCATCTAACAAGATGGCGCAGTGACTTTATATTTTTTTGTTCGAAGCTGATCTTTGAGGAGCAAGAGCGTTCAACATATCTAACTCTTAAGTGTGACTTTGATGTTATTCGTTTCAGTAAGGGTAGGAGACTTTGATCCTTGGGAGAAGTTGATGTCGTAGTTGGAATAATATTGAAGCGGAACAAATTCCTCGTTGAGCATCGAAGCCCAGATGAAGATATTGATCCCGACATCATTTGTCTGCCAGGAGGCCACGTTAAACCTAATGAAAGTAAGGAGGAAGCCTTGAAGAGAGAGATGTATGAAGAGTTGGGCATCGATGTTGAAGGCTTAAAGTTTATCTGCCAAAATTTTTATGTCGCAAGCAACGGAGAAAGACAAAATGCATATTGCTACCTCGTCACCCGCTACAAAGGAGACCCCGTTGGTAGATCAGCAGAAGCGATTTTTTGGGAAGATAACATCGAAAATCTAAGCCTAGAAGTTGACAGAAAGACAATACGCAAGTTAAGAGTGCTCTAAAGGTTCCGTGCATGCTGCATGCATAGGCATTTCTTGACTTTCATCTACACA
>DAOWHM010000040.1 GCA_030641425.1 Candidatus Bathyarchaeota archaeon
AACGGTCTCTCTTTCAGCAGTTCTTCAAATAACACTGTATCTGGAAATACTATAACACAAGCTATCGCGGGTGGCATCATCTTCGGGATGAATTGCTTTGACAACACCATCTCAGGAAACGAGGTGGCGAATAGTAGCGGCAACGGCATTCGTATCTACTACTCTTCCAACAACATTTTGTTCGACAATTCTCTGGTTGGCAACAAATTTGGGTTCAGTGTTGGCGGGTCTGCGTTGAGTCACTTTTTGCATTCTATTGACACTTCAAACCTTGTTGACGGTAAGCCTGTCTACTACCTGATTAACCAACGAGGAATCACCGTTAACCCTTCATCACATCCGCAGATAGGATATCTGGCCCTCATAAACTCGACAAACGTAACTGTTGAAAACCAAACATTAGTGGGTAACGGAGTAGGGCTCCAACTCGCATACACGAATAATTCAAGAATATTAACCAGTTACATAGCAAATAACGGTGAAGGAGTAAAACTCGACAATTCCTTTAACAACACCATCTCAGGAAACAACATAACAAACAACGAGAATAGAGGCGTCTACCTCGAAGATTCGTCCAACAGCACTGTTTCTGGAAACACCTTAACAAGCAACAACCAAGAAGGTGTCTCTCTTGAGATCTCGTCCAACAACACTGTTTCTGGAAACTTGATAGCAAACAACAGCTATGGCGTCTACCTCGTCGAAGCGTTTTTCAACACTGTTTCAGGAAACACGATAATAAATAGCACTGAAGGTCTCTATTTCGAAGACTCTAGCTACAACATCATTTTTGGAAATAATATAAGAAATCACTTTGATGGTATCTTATTTGAAGGGTCTCCTGAAAACACGTTTTACCACAACAATCTCGTAAACAACACTCGCCATGCTCATTTCGGAACATTCCCTATTGATGCTAACTTTTGGGATAATGGTGCTGAAGGGAACTTCTGGAGCAACTACACTAGCGTTGACTCGAATTATGATGGCATAGGAGACACGGCACATGTCATTGGTGCCAACAACAACGACAATTACCCTTTGGCAGGCCTGTTCTCTGATTTTCCAATCAGCTATGAAGGAGAAACTTATCACATCACAACCATTTGTGATTCTGCGATCTCAGAGTTTCAATTGAACAACGTTACCAAAACAATTAGCTTCAATGTTACTGGCCCGGAATATACTATAGGTTCTTGTAGAGTAGCCATCCCAAACATTATAGCTCAAGACCTGTGGCAAGGTAACTACACAGTTCTGGTTGATGAAGAACCCCCAATCACGACGAATAACTGGACGGATGGAACACATACATACGTTTACTTCAAATATTTGCATTCTGAACATGAAGTGACTATTATTCCAGAGTTTCCATCCTTGGCAATACTGCCTTTATTCATGGTTACAACGCTTCTAGCAGTCTTTTTGTTTAAACGTAAAAGGCCTCTAGAACCATAATTGATGGTAGCAGCTTATACAGTAACACATGCATGCATGCACGCGAAGTCTAGTCCAAATATCCTAGCTTTCTAAGTCTTTCCATAATTTTTTCTTTTTCCTTCTCAGTTAGCTCTTCTCTTTTCTTTAAACCCCAGTCGGCTCTATCCCATAGTCGCTCATGAAAATAATAGAGGACTACCTGAATTGCGTGGAACAAAACCGTTATCATCGTGGTAGTTTCCCAGCTCTGAGTTAGAAGCCATGTTACTACTCCAAGAACTAAAACACCAAGTATTCGCCATGTAACAGCCTTCATCCAAGACCTTTTTCTACTCTGCAAGGTTATTCCTCTAGACTTACAAGTTTAGGAGTATTTTAAGCGCGGGTATCCATGCATAGAATCTTGTTCTATCACGTTGCATGCATGCTAGTCCAAACTGATTGAGAGGCTGACTAATGTAGTAATCCGACCACATTCAGGGCACTAATTATTCTCTACACTAGACGGTACTACCAGCTTTCTCCATAATGCCCACATGCTGCTACGATGTCAAAGATGTCAACTTCTCTGTCGCCGTCAATGCATGCATCCTATCGAAGTTTCTTCTCACTTAATGTCCATGTCACCTTCTCTGATACACACTTCATCAAAGATTCTTTTCATTTAGGTGTACAAATATTAAATACTTAATCTAAACTAGTTTGTTCTTGGTGGAAGGGGGATACCTCCATGAATTTGAATGATATTGAAATAGATGCCGTCACTAAACGTTTCGAAGACACGGTAGCTGTGGACAACGTCTCGATGAAAGTTGCGAAAGGCGAACTCTTTGGCTTGTTGGGACCAAATGGTGCCGGAAAGTCTACGCTTACAAAGATGCTTTGTGGAATGGTGAACCCTACTTCAGGTACAATTAAAGTTGGAGGATACAACATTCGAGATAATGCCATGAAAGTGAAAGAATTACTTGGCGTTGTTCCCCAAGACATTGTTCTGTACGATTACATGAATGCCCGTGAAAACCTTGCCTTTTTCGGAAAACTTTACGGATTGTCAGGAGGCAAACTTAGGGATCGAATTGAGGAACTTCTGAAGTTCACTCAGCTGGACGAAAAAGCTGTAAAACGCCACATTTCCACCTACTCTGGTGGCATGAAACGCCGTGTTAACATAGCTGCTGCTCTTCTACATGAGCCTCAAGTTATGCTGTTGGACGAACCTAACGCCGGGCTTGACCCCGGAAACAGGTTGGCTCTCTGGGAAATAATTCAGACGTTACACAAGGAAGGAAAAACCATAGTGTTAACAACACACATGATGGATGAAGCAGAAGAACTAAGTGACCAAGTGGCAATTATGGACAAGGGCAAAATAATCGCCCTAGGCAGCCCTCGTCAACTCATAAAGAAAGTCAAAATGGAAAATACCATAACTGTGGTTCCGAACAAAATAACTCCGAAACTGATGGAAGCTGTGAAGAAGATCTCAGGAGTTAAAAGGTCTTACAGGGCTTATGACGAAGAGGAAAAAATTGAAACAATAAAAATAATAACAGAAAGAGCGGAGGATATCCTTCCTGAAGTGGTCTCGGGCATCTCCTCTGTTGGATCAAAAATCTTATCAGTCCAACTTTCACGGGGTACCCTAGAAGACGTATTTATTCTACTCACGGGACGAAGCTTGAGAGAAGAGGAACAATTATGAAGCTCAAGAGAACGATACGTCAAGTGTTCGCAATTGCCAAAACGGACTTTCTTGGAATTGTAAGAAACAAAACCGCCATCTTCTTCACATTGCTCTTTCCTCTGTTTTTCCTGATTATAATTGGCTTCACGTTCGGCACTCAAGGCACAGGAGAAACAAGCCGCATCCAAGTTGGAACAGTCAACCTCGACGGAAACATGATCGACGTAAATGGCACTGTTTCTCAAAACAGCACAATTGGAGACGTATTTGTTCAAGTACTGAAAGACGCTAACTTCACAGTTTATGAGTACGATGTGTACGGCGATAAAGACACCAATGGCACTGCAGCTTATGACATTAGTCGCGGGGAGATCAAAATAGCCGTGGTTTTACCAGCGAACTTTACAGAAACACTTTCTTACCAATATACTGACAGCTTGGGAATACCAATCCCCACAAGAGCCCATCTTGATCTCTACACTGACCCAAGCGACCCCACAGGCTCCATAATCGGACAGCAAAGCCTTCTCGGCTTCATCTCAGGATTCATAAAATATTATCAAGAAATCGCGATTAACCAACTTCCAGAAAATCTTCAAGACTATGCTGAAGTTCTCGCCGATCCGATTACAGTTTCAACCAGTGAAGCAGATGTCTCCGGACGCCAGCTAAGGTGGATTGACTATATGGTCCCAGGCACGCTGGGTCTTGTCCTCCTTTGGAGCGGGTTGAACCATGCTTCTGTAGCTATCGCAACCGAACGGACAAAAGGAACCTTTCAGCGAATGGTTATTGCACCTGTCTCTTCCATAACTGTTCTAGCGGGAAAGTTTATCTCCTCGCTGGCAATCGTCTATATATCTGCTGTCATCATGCTTGCCAGTGGCTTACTTCTTTTCCAAGTCAATCTCTACTGGAATGTTCCCGCAATTATCTTAGCCATCTTCCTAGGTGCACTTTCTGCAATTGGGATC
This sequence comes from Candidatus Bathyarchaeota archaeon, assembly GCA_030641425.1. Lineage (GTDB taxonomy): Archaea > Thermoproteota > Bathyarchaeia > Bathyarchaeales > SOJC01 > SOJC01. The sequence goes on from DAOWHM010000040.1 coordinate 4,102, forward strand.
GGACTAATAATCTCATCTATTGCAAAAAACGAGGAGGCTGCCAATTCTATAGCAGTTCTAATCAGCGTTCCACTTCAATTTTTCATCGGAGCTTTCTTCCCTCTAGACATAATGCCGGAGCCGGCTCAAATCTTCGGAGAGGCTCTTCCGTTCACAAAGCTAGTCTATGCCATGCAGGATATTATGACTAAAAATCTTCCATTTGAAGCAGTAATGCCAGAAATCATTTACCTGACAATCTCCGGCCTGATTTTATTTGTCGTAGGGATAATAGCCTATCGATTATCTCTAAAGAGGCTCTAGATTCACACAGCATGCATGCATGCTTCAGTGTGTTCTATGAGTAATTACTCAGCTAACTGATATTTTATGAGTAGTTTCTTGTAGCGCTTGGCTATGAGGTTCAACAATTGATCGCTGCTGATCTAGCGTAGATGCATACATCCGAAATGAAATAAGGGTCGATGGAGAAGATATGTACAGGACATCAACTTGATTGGTAAAAATTCCATTTCTGAATCGAAGCGATAAGTTAAAATAGCTTAGTAAAGAAACTTCTAAAGGTTGAATTATATGTCATGCGGTTGTGGATCAGAGAAGAGCAAACCTGCAGCAGAAGATCCGTGTAACTGTGGAAGCGGCAAGAAATTCAAAGAGTGCTGTGGCAAGTAGCCATAAGGACACGTACTTTTCACAATTACAACACCCTTTTTTCTTTCAACTGTTTACTCAAAAGTGTCTCAGAGGTCGATTTTTAGATTGATCAAAATCGTAGTTGTCGGTCTCGAAATTTATCGTTCTGTCTTCTGCTTCAGGATTGTTTCCAGTTCTTCATCATCTATAACCCCATCCTCATGTAACATGTAGGCCGCCTCACCAGCTTTCAATAGGTAACGGAGGGTCAGATTTTCCTTCCTTATAGTCTCCTCTCCACCTTCTTCCCTGTTGATCAGAACCACTACGTCATCTACGATTCCACCTTCTGCTCTTATGGCAGAGGCTGCTTGGATAATGGATTTCCCTGAAGTAATCAAGTCGTCCAGTAGAAGAACTCTATCACCTGGAGCTAGCACTCCTTCAACTCTCCGTCCTCTTCCATGCTTCTTCTGAGCTGCCCGTACATACAAAAAAGGCCTATGGAGGTTGTAGGCGACCACAGCACCAAACGGAGTCCCTGCAGTAGGAACCCCTGCAACAAGCTTAAAATTCTCGATTCCAACATCGTCTTCTATCAGTTTGATGTAAATATCACATATCTTATGGAAAGCGTCAGGAAAGCTAGGCACTATTCGCAGATCAATGTAATAAGGGCTAGTCTTTCCACTTATGAGTTTGAAGGCACCAAACTTTACTGCACCGATCTTAAATAGGATCTGACAGAGTTGTCTCTTAGCTGATTCCGAGTTCATATATTACCTCCGTCCCTTTCCTACAACGTATGTGTTGCCCCGTTCTGGAATCAAACACTTGGTCCTGAGCTTTTTCTTTTTCAGGATCTTGCAGAACTCGATTAGACCTGTCTTAGATGCTGAGTGATATGGAACTGCTACCTCAGGTCGGACTATTTCAGCAATTTCTATTCCTGTCTTAGGTGATGCACCTGGCGCTATGCCCACTG
>DAOWHM010000018.1 GCA_030641425.1 Candidatus Bathyarchaeota archaeon
ACGTTTTTTTCCTGCCCCGCCGTAGTTCGAATGGCAAAAACTGAAGTAAACGATATCTTGTCTTCTGACATTCTTACTCCTCCATACTCAGAGGCCTGCCAAGACGAAAGAAATCAGCTTAATGACAAAACCGATGAGGCCAACTGCAGTAATACCCAATAAACAAATCTTTATCGACTGCCAAAGCTCTGACCGACCAGGTTTAGTCGCTAGTTTGAGCAATCTATTCACGGATTGAAGGAATGATCTTAAACCCAACGTTAATCGCACTCTCACAACATAGATTCTCATATAAAAAGAAATCGCACTCCTGATAGGGCTCCATATTCGTCAATAAAATGCCCTTGACGATTCGTTAAATATGGGAATCACAATTACAATGCTGAGAAAAGCTATTTCAGTAAAGACGCGTGTAGCATTAAGAGTAAGATCAACTTATGGGAAGAATTTAAGGTTGAACACGGCAACTAGAAACATCGCGTCTCAAAGAATTAGAAAACTTTTCCAGCTGGCTGAGAACATAGCAACTGAAGATCGAGAATTATCGGAGAACTACGCTGAAATCGCTAGACGGATTTCCATGGCAGCAAGAATACGCATGCCTAGGGAAAACCGATGTTGGATATGTCGAGGATGCAAAAGGCTGATATTGCCCGGAACAAGTTGCCGCGTACGTATTCAAAAACGCAGAGAGCCTCATATAGTAATCACATGCAATCATTGTGGCAGACACATGCGATCTCCAATAAGGCCTAAAGGGAGGAAATAACACGAAGCAACCAATAACGAAACGCCGGATTAAACGTAAGTTGAGTTCTAAAAGGCCAACAATCTGGATAGGGAAGAATGGTATTTCGCAAGAGACGTTGGCTGAGGTAGATCGACAACTAGAAGGAGCAGAGATGATAAAGGTTAGGATACTCAAAAGTGCTTTGACGGATGTCAATGTCAAGACTATTGCAATCAAGGTTGCCCAACAAACCAAGTCTGATCTTGTAGAGGTTAGAGGTCACACAATAATTCTCTACAGAAAGAAAAAATTGGGAACTTAACATAACCTCTAAGTACAGAGATTTACAACTTTCTATTAGACAACGTTTTGTATTTGGCTTCTAATTTCCTTGATTTCATCGTGGCTTGGTTGGATTGGAAAGTTGTAGATAGGCCCACTTGGTTTTTCGTTGTAATATGGACGATTGCAGTTGGGGCATCCCGTTGTTCTGAATGGTGTTCCGCTCTCGATAATCCTACTCAATACTTCTTGTGAGACCCCAAAGCTTGTGATGCAACCATTTTTTCTAAATACGATCTTATCAAATTTCGTCTGTCCTTTCACTATTAAATAACGGGCAAGTTGAACTCTTCTATAATGACTTATTTCAGGCTGAGTCCAGTACTCCAAAGCTGTCTTGGGAATAGGTGTCAAAGCAAAGAGTGCAGGGTTGATGTTATTGACTACGCACCATTGAATTTCTCTTGTCATTTCCTCCTCTGTTTCGCCTAAACCTACGATTAGATGTGTGCTGGTTTTGCCTTTGCCGAATACTTTAACTGCGTTAAGCAAAGCTTCATGGTGTTTCTTCCATATGTAAGGTCCACCTGCAAGGTTCCCTTTGACTCGATCAAAGATGTTCTTAGTGGCAGCGTCGAGGGGGATCCCAAGTCTATCAACTCCAACTTCCTTCAGTGTCTTCATCTCATCATTGTTCAAAGGCTGGCATGAAACAGAAATAGGTACTGTGATCCCATTAGACTTGATCTCCTCAGTTATGGTGAGAAGATCATGGAGTACGTTAGGGTAGTTCAGAGCTTGAATACACACTCGTAGCGTGTTCCCTCTCTGCACTGAATCTGCTAAGCTAGAAAATACTCTATTAGCATCGAAGATTGGCCAGGTAACTCTAGAAAGCCTATTTGTGTTGCTGTTGTTAGTTCTTGCTTGTGGACAGAACGTGCAGTTTGCGTTACATTTTCCTTTTAGATAGGTAAGTAGGTATGTTGTTGTTGGTTTGGCGTTTAGGAATCCCTTAATTAGGCCTAGTGTGATGGCTGAACCAGATGAAACTCTGATTTTTTCTATTGCAGTCCTTGTTCTCTGAGGGGCTTCCATTTAGAACATTCCTGTAGACGGGTCTGTTGGTTGCTTTGTGCGCGCTTTCCAAGCGGTAAGGTTGTTAGACTTCATTGATTTTGTCAAGAAATAAACCCTTCGGATCAAGGTTACGTTTGTTCAAGTGTTCTTACTCGATCACTAGTGGTCCTCCGCATATGGCGCAGTGATTGAGTGTGACGAGGACTTTGGCAGCATGCATGCGTAGTGGTGAATGCGTCGTCAGTCAAGCGAAAGATTAACCTATTAATTCCAATAGATTAGGCTCGAAGGGTTGAACATGGCAACAGTTGCTTTGTACTTGGAGGATAGTTACCTCAAAGAATGTGATGCCACTGTAGTTTCTGTCAAGGATGGGAAGTATGTAGTTCTGGATCGAACCATCTTCTATCCTAGGAGCGGAGGTCAGCCCCATGACAGTGGGCAAGTTGTGAAAGGGAAGGAGATTTATGAGATCATTTACGTTGGCAAGTTTTCAGGGGCTATATCTCATGAGGTAGATCGCAATGGTCTAAACGACGGTGATAGAGTTCAATGTATTTTGGATTGGGAACGGAGATACAAGTTAATGCGAAGCCATACGGCTGCCCACGTGTTTGCAGCCCTTCTCTGTGAAGGTACTGGAGCACTTGTCACTGGGAATCAGCTTGAGGAAGATAAGATACGCTTCGATTTCAGTCTAGAAGAGTACGATCCCGCTATCATCAATACTTACATCGAAGAAGCGAATGGTCTACTAAAAAAGTTGATCTCTGTTAAATCCTATGAACTTCCCATTGAAGAAGCCCTGAAAATTCCAGGAGTAATAAAGATGGCTGAAGCCCTCCCCCCGAACATTCCCAACCTCCGTATAGTGGAAATAGTTGGTGTCGACAAGCAAGCTGACGGTGGAACACATGTCAAGAA
>DAOWHM010000076.1 GCA_030641425.1 Candidatus Bathyarchaeota archaeon
AGTCATGATTGGCACAATAGAAGGTGATATTCACGACATAGGCAAAAGCCCAGTCAGCGCAATGCTCACTGTTGCAGGTTTTGATGTAATTGATTTAGGTTCAGACGTTCCAGTGGAAAAGTTCATCGAGAAAACCCGAGAAGTCAAACCTGATGTGATTGGAATGTCAGCTTTGATGACCACAACCATGCTAAAAATGGGGGAAGTCATAAAAGCCCTTCAGAAGGAAGGTTTGAGGAAAGAAGTTAAAGTAATAGTTGGCGGAGCACCAACATCAGAAGAATGGGCTAACAAAATTGGCGCAGACGGTCATGGAGGAGATGCCATGGACGCAGTAGAAGTTATGAAAAACCTAGTTGGACACGAGCGCCAGGAATAGACATAGGAGAAGACTACATGTCCAATTTTTCTTCCTCTGCTCGCCCTAAGCTGGAATTGCTGCCAAGAACTGAAGTTGAACGCATTCATCTAGCCTCTATGAAACTTCTAGAAGAGATCGGGGTGATGATCTATAATGACAATGCGTTAAGGCTACTTAAGAACGCAGGCGTCGAAGTTGACTTCAGCAAAAAAATTGCCTACATTCCTCAACACCTCGTGAAAGAGTCACTGATTAAAGCCCCATCTGTAATCAGACTCTACAGTCGAAACGGAAAACACGACAGGATTCTAGAAGGGGATAATGTTACTTACAATCCAGGGTCAGCAGCTTTGTTTTTCCTTGACTCTAAGACGGGAGATTTGAGACGCCCGCTGACAAGAGATTTAGTAGATCTCGTCAAGCTAACTGATGCTTTAGAACATATACATGCCCAAAGCACCGCGCTTGTAGTCTCAGATGTCCCCGATGAAATTGTCGATCGATACCGACTATTCATAGTGTTGAAGAATTCTCCCAAAGCCATAATAACTGGCACTTTTAGCATCGACGGTCTTTATGACATGAAGCGAATGCTCGAGTTGGTTGCAGGAGGCGAAAAAGAGTTAGCTCGAAAACCCATGGCCATCTTCGACACATGCCCCTCAGCCCCACTGAAGTGGAGTGAAATAACTTGCCAAAATCTAATTGACTGCGCCAAGTTCCGCATACCAGCTGAAATCATTCCTATGCCCCAATTGGGCGCTACAGGACCTGTGACATTAGCTGGATCACTCGTTCAACACAACGCTGAATTTCTCAGTGGACTCGTCATGGCTCAAGTCGAAAATCCCGGAGCCCCAGTGATTTATGGCGGCTCACCAACGACCCTAGACATGAGATTTGGCACAGCTCGTCTCGGTGCCATAGAGACAATGATGCTTGGCTGCTCCTACGCCCAAATGGGGAAATACTACAAACTGCCAACTCACGTGTACCTTGGACTCAGCGACACTAAAACAATTGACGCACAATGCGGTTTTGAATCTGGAATCGCAATTGTGCTAGGGACACTTGCTGGAATCAACGTGATCTCTGGCCCAGGCATGTTAAACTTCGAGAATTGCCAAAGTCTAGAAAAACTCGTTATTGACAACACAATTTGTGGCATGGCATTAAGACTAGTGGAAGGCGTGACAGTCACCGATGAAACTCTCGCTATCGACCTGATTCGCAAAGTCGGACCAGGCGGAATGTACCTAGCTGAAAAACATACTCTGAAATGGTTTAGGAAAGAGCGATTTATTCCATCTGAACTCATCGACCGAAGAGAATGGAAAGCTTGGAAAGCTGATGGGTCAAAAACTGCGCATCAAAGAGCGAAAGAGATCGTAGAGAAAACCCTCAAAAAACATGAACCTGAACCATTGCAGCGCGATGTTGAAAACGAATTAGACAGCCTCATGAAGACCATAATGAGTACACATTCATGATTTCTACGAGTGCATCTAGGCGCTGACTTGTTGAGAAAGCAGACAAGACCCGGTTGAAGAACTTGAACTCTTACGAGAGAATAATGGCGATTCTAAAAGGAAAGAAGACGGAAGTCGATAGGCTACCAGCTTTCAATTCCGTTGGAACATACACCATTGATGGCATGAAATCATTCAATGCATACTGGCCTGCTGCACACCAAGACCCAGTGAAGATGGCGAAGCTAGGATCTGCACTTCATAAACTAGCTAGTCTCGAAGCTGCTGTGGTGCCTTTTGAATTAACTCTTGAGGCGGAAACTCTTGGTGCCCCTATAGAATTCTTTAACGACAGAATAAAGTGGCCTACAGCAAAAAAATTCATCGCTAAAACCGTTAATGACCTCAAATTACCATCAACACCATCAGAAATAATGCATATGGGAAGAATCCCAATAGTCTGCGAAGCCATCAAAATACTAAAAAAGGAATTCGAAGGGATAATTCCGGTAGTTGCATACATATGTTGCCCCTTCGAGAGCATCAGCAGCTATCTAGTGGATTCCGTGGAATTCTTCAAGAAATGCAAAAGCGAGCCAGAAACAATTCACGAATTTATGAAGGCAACTATCCCGTATTACGGTGAAATTGCGAACGCATTCAAAGAAGCAGGTGCCGACATCATAACATTCAGAGAAGAAGCAGTCTCCCTCAACAATATACACCCTAAATATTTTGATGAACTAGTGAAGCCCTATCTTAAAGACCTAATAAGACAAGTGAAACCACCTAGAATTCTCCACGCATGTGGTCAACTCTACAGTCCATCACTGGAAATAATCAGTAAACTGGTTGAATGTGGAGCTGAGGCTCTAACACTAGAAGAAAGCACACCTATGGACAAAGCAAGGGAGATCGTTGACAGAATCAAGCCAAACTACCCCTTAGGAGGTAACATTAGCTCTTACAGAGTATTACATCAAGGTCCAAACGAGAAGATAATCAAGATAGTCCAATTAACAATAGATCAGGGTAGCGACATGCCCATGCCAGGCTGCGATTTCTGGCTTGAAACCCCAACCAAACATGTAAGAACATTTGTAGAAACCATTCGATTGCATGATCTAGGAGAAAACCAATAGTTTGTTCAGATTCAAAACCCATCAAAGAGTTTTCCAGATAGGGCGAATAAAGATCGGTGGACAACCAGGAGAATTACCAACAGTACTAGTTGGCTCAATATTTTACAAAGGTCACAAAATTGTGAAAGACAGCCAGAAGGGAATTTTCGATAGAGAGCAAGCTGAAAAACTGATAAAGAATCAAGAAGAGCTACAGGACATAACAGGCTGCCCTGGGATACTTGACGTGGTAATCTCATCTGTTGACGCCATAGAGAAAGAACTAGACTTCATTTCAGCCACAACCAAGGCACCTTTCCTTTTTGACGCTTGGCCACCCAACGTTAGGATTGAAGGTTTGAAATATTTGGAACAGGTCGGATTAATAGACAAAGCAATCTATAACAGCATATCTCCCACAACAACAACGGCAGAGTTGAAAGCAATTAAAGCAGCAAAGGCAAAAGCCGCGATACTGCTTACGTTCAATTTCAAGAATCCTTGGGTAAAAGGATTAATGTCCATAATCCGAGGAACCCAAGAGAAAAAGGGATTGCTCAACCTAGCTGAAACCGCTGGGGTAGACAAACCCATAGTCGACACGTGTGTAACAAGCATTCCCAGCATTGGCATATCTGCTCGAGCAATACACCAAGTAAAAGCTGAGTTTGGCCTTCCAGCAGGTTGTGGAGCAGCAAATGCCACCACACGATGGAAAGAACCCAAGAAAAAATGGGGAGAAGCCGTCTTCAAAGCGTGCGAAGCCAGCCTGCAAACACTAACCTTAGCTATGTGTGCCGATTTTCTAATGTATGGACCAATTGAATCAGCCAACTGGATCTTTCCAGCGGCTGCTGCTGTCGATGCAACCATAGCTACTGCAGCGAAAGAACTTGGCACCAACCTCGCATCCATGGAACATCCACTATTCAAGCTTTTCCCGAAAATCGCCGCCGAAATAGAAAAAAATACGAGCTAACAAGTCTACGAGGGAGTCCACGAAAGGTTTATACACTGCACAAATATTTAGCCTCCTTCCAACCTTCTGAGGTAAAAACATGAGCGAAAACAAGAAGAAGCGCATATTTACAAAGCTTGCTGAAGCAGTTATTGCAGGAGATGTCAAAACAGCGGAAGAAGGCGCAAACGAAACTATTGCTGAAGGAATCCCTGCCTATGAAGCAGTAATAAATGGTTTAGCTGAGGGAATGAAGGTTGTGGGTGACAAGTACGAAAAGAAGGAGTATTTCCTGCCTGAAATGCTGCTCTCCTCTGACGCTATGTATGCAGGGTTAAACATTTTGACTCCCCATATTAAGTCACGAGGGGAGCAAAAAGGCAAAATAATACTTGGTGTTGTGGAGGGAGATATCCATGACATCGGAAAAAATATAGTGAAAACCATGTTGACAGCTGCAGGGTATGAAGTCGTGGATCTGGGAAAAGACGTACCTGCGGCTGAATTCGTCAAAAAAGCAAAAGTGGAAGGTGCTAATGTGATAGCGATGTCAACCTTGATGACGCCAACGTTGATGTCAATGAAGACTGTTGAAGAAAAACTGAAGAGTGAAGGATTAAAAGACAAAGTAAAAACAATCATCGGAGGAGGTTCTGTCTCCGAAGATTGGAAAGCAACAATCGGATCAGACGCCTTTGGTAAGGATGCTGTTGAAGCTGTGGATAAAATCAAGATGTTGATAAATACTATCATAGCCGCGGCAGATGCGATGAAGAATAAAGAGAAGAGTGAAAATGTTGAAAGAGACCAAGATTGAGGTCGTTTTTCAACCATATGGTAATCGATCTAAGTTTCGCTTGGGTACAACAATCATGGAAGCCGCCAAGACACTTGGCGTAGACATAACTTCATTGTGCGATGGGAAAGGCACTTGCGGAAAATGCAAAGTCAAAGTTCAAAAAGGAGTCGAAGGATTAACCCATCCTACAGAAAAGGAATTGAAGCATCTTTCTGAGGAAGAGTTGACTCAATCTTTCAGGCTTGCATGTCAAACTCCACTTACTCTTCCCATGGTAATTTATGTTCCTGAAAGGAGTAGGGTGGGAAAGCAAAGACTACAGACAGACGGGTTAGAGGTGCCGGTTAAACCGAACCCTCTCGTGAAGAAGTATTTTATAGAGATGCCACCTCCGACTCTTCATGACCCCAGATCCGATGAGGATAGACTCATAGACGCTCTAAGGAAAGAACATGACTTAACCAGTTTGACGATTGATTACGAAACAGCCAAGTCTCTCCCAATCACGCTTAGAAAAGCCAACTGGAAGGTCACAGCAGTAACGTTCAAAAAAAGAATAATCATCGTTGAATCCGGAGACACTACAGATAGATGTTTCGGATTCGCCGTTGACATCGGATCCACCAAACTCGCTGGCTTTTTAATGGATCTTAATAGTGGCAAAGTAGCTGCAGTGGCCGCCAAAATGAACCCCCAAATATCCCTAGGTGAGGATGTACTATCAAGGATTGCCCAGGCCATGATGCATGGATTTGACGCGTTGGCAGAGCTTCATGAAGCGGTTGTTTCTGGCATTAACAATATGATAAAAGAGTGTTGTGAGAAAACCGCTGTAAAGATTGAAGAAATTTATGAGTTAAATTTTGTGGGAAACACTGCTATGCAGATGCTTTTCCTAGAGTTGTGGCCCCAATATACCGCTCTAAGTCCATATACACCCGTACTTCGTAAGGGCATCGATGTTGAAGCCGCGAAACTAGGCTTATTATCTCATAAAAGAGCAAATGCCCATTATGTACCTATAATAGGAGGTTTTATCGGTTCCGACAGTGTTGCGGATCTCATGGCCGTGGACATGCTCAACTCTGAAGAAATCATCATGGACATTGACATCGGTACTAATACTGAAATCGCTATTGGAAACAAAGAATTAACTATGATCGTTTCATGTGCATCAGGTCCTGCTTTCGAAGGAATGGAGATCAAGCACGGGATGAGAGCTGCTTCTGGGGCTATTGAAAGAGTCAGCATCGATCCTAACTCGCTGGAAACTCATTACAGAACCATAGATGACGTTTCGCCCATAGGAATTTGTGGATCCG
>DAOWHM010000024.1 GCA_030641425.1 Candidatus Bathyarchaeota archaeon
ATAGTCACATCCAAGCTAGAAGATAAAAAAATAGATGAATTGCGGATAAAGTGAACCCTTCCAGCGAGTAATAAGGTTAGACAACTAAGCCCATAGAACTTATTTTTCAAGCCTCAAAGTTCTCTTCAAATTTAAGCTTAATGAGGCAAACAGGTAAGACTTATCATCAGCGTTGATTAAGTAAGTTGTAATAAGTCTTAATGTAGACAATGAAGGTGAAGTTTATGGGATATAACCAATGGTGGAAGATGTTGGAGAGTCTCATAACAGAGCTTCGAAAGAAACATGTTTCAATTTCTTCAGATGTCATGACTTCGTTGCGATCAGCAAAAACGATGATTAGCGTGTATCAATCGGATACATCCTGCGTTGATTCAATACCAACAATAGAGAATGATTTGATGAAGGTCGAATCTGATCTGATAAACTTGGCAAAGGAGAAGGTTGAGTCGAAGTTTGTTGAGCAGTGGCTTGTAAAGCTGGAGAAGGCGAGAAGGGAAGCAGAGTCGAAGACTGAGCCCTCCTCTCGTTTTGTCTCAGGTGTTCCAAAGAGTAAGCACTGGATAAGAGTTCTACCATCTGACGAAATTCTACGAGAAGACATAGAGGAGCTAAGCAGCCAAATGGGCCTTTCAATTAGAATGGGAAAGAATGGCTACATCTTGGTATATGGTGACGAAGTGAAGGTTAAAGCCTTAGTTAAAAAGATGGCAGAAAGATGTCGAGGAACAATGAAAAAATAGACTGGTCTGTCTAAAAAACTGCAGAGACCAGACGAATTTATTTATAGAAGAATTCTATAGAAGAGGTTATCAGCCCCGTAGACTGTCAGGGGCCCGGAGAACCGCGGAGCGGCCTCAGAGAAATGCCCTACATCAAAAAGGTAGAATTAAGAAATTTCAAATCTTTTGGTTCAAAAACAGTAAGCGTCACGATAGACAGGGGCTTCACCGTCATAACCGGACCCAATGGCAGCGGGAAAACCAATATTGTTGACGCTATCCTCTTCGTTCTAGGAGAACTAAGCGCTCGCAGAATGCGAGCTGTAAACTTGCCTAAACTCATATTCCATGGCTCACCCGATGCGGGATTAGGGAAAGCCAAATCAGCAAAAGTAGTCCTTCAGTTTGACAACAGAGATGGCCGAATTCCCATAGACACAAACACAGTAACAATATCGAGAGAAGTCTTCAGAAATGGACAATGCGTTTATCGACTGAATGGAAGAAGAATTTCAAGAAGTAACATCCAGAACATGGTCTCAATAGCAGGCATCACATCAACAAGCCACAATATCATCCTGCAAGGCACAATCACCCGGATGACTGACATTTCATCTAACGACAGACGAAAAATCATCGAAAACATGATCGGCATAGGACAGTACGACTCCGAGAAAGCTGAAGCCGAGGAAAAACTGCGAACCGCTGAAATCTCCATCCGTACAGCAATGGGAAGAATCGACGAAGTACAGAAACGACAAGACGATCTTGAAAGAGAGAGAAACGAACTGCTTCGATACAACTTCATACAAAACGAGATAAAACGATTTGAAACAATAAAACTCTCTCACCAAATCATAATTACCAAAAGCAAAGCGTCTGAAATCTCTACCACATTCGAAGAAGCTGAAAAGAAACATGAGAAATCACGGCAGATTCGAGATAGAATGCGAGGGCATCGCCATTCAATTGAAAATGAATGGAGAAAACTCAGCTCAGACATGGTTGAGGAAGGCAGCACAAAAGTTTTAGAGGTTCAAATAAAAATAGGCGACCTCAAATCACGATTAACAGAACTTTCTACAAAGATTGGAGCTGGATCATCAACCCTGGAAGGACTGAAAAGAGTTAGTGAAAACCACACGCAACAACTGGTTTCAATGAAAAATGAAATTAGCGAAAATCGAAAACGAATGCGAACTCTCAAACCACAACGAGAACGTCTGCTCAAAGAAATTGAAACCAAACAAACTGAACACAACACCTTCGCCAAAGAAACGACGCAACTGTGGGAAAACATCGGCGAAAACAGCAAGGGAATTCGAGAAACAGGACAACACCTCGACAACCTCTATCAAGAACTCACAAATTTAAGATCCGAATACGCCAGCAGGCAAACATCAATAAGAATTCTACAACATAAACTAAGTGAACTCAAGAACCGCAAAGAACGATTCACCAATAATCTTGCAGATCTAGAGAAATCCAATTCTGATCTTCAAGAGGTGCAAAAACAACAGAAAGCCCAACTGAAAAGCTTGGAGAAAGCCTTAGAACGAAGAATCTTGCAGAAAGAAGGAGTTGAACACGAGATCGACGAAGCTGGTAGAATTGCGGGAACAGCACGTGAAGCGGTCGTGGAATTTGCGACCCAAAGGGAGCTCGCGGAGACCGTTGCTGCAGAGGAGAACGCTCTGACAAACATTGAGGAACTAAGCGAGCTCGGAGTAATCTCTGGTGTCTATGGACGTCTCAAGAACCTGATAAAGATAGACCAAAACTACAACAATGCAATCACTGCAGCTGGAGCAGGTTGGCTAGATGCATTGGTTGTGAAGGACTTCGATGCCGCATTCACCTGCACAGAAACGCTGAGACGCCTTAAACTCGGAAGAATCAAAATCATACCAATAGAGGGGCTAACAAAAAAAGCCTTGAACCCCTCTAAGATGAGGAATGTAGAGGGATCAGCAACAGCCTTCGTAAAATGCTCAAGAGAATACGAAAAAGCAGTTGATTTCGTTTTCGGCGACACACTAGTAGCTCGGAATGATAAAGCAGCCTTGACCATTAGCAAAAAAGGGTTTAGAAGTGTAACAGTAGATGGAGACATCTACGAAGCTGGAGGAGGATTAGAGAGCGGTTATTTCCGTTTACCAATAGACTTCTCCACAATAATCCCTAACGAAAAAGCAATCAAAAATTTAGACGAGGCAGTAAGAGCTCTCCAAGACCATCTGACAAAGAAAGGGAAGGACATCTCTCTTATAGAGGATGAGATAGACCGAACAAGAGGTGAAATGACGCGGCTATCCGAAGCTATAGTCACCCTTGATGTTGAAATAGCAAGAGTGAAGAGGAGCAACAAAGTTGCTAAGCGGAACATACGCCGAATTGCCTTCTACGTAAAGGGTGTCGAAACAAAGTTGGAAAGGGAACGGACGGAGATTGCCCTCCAACGTGCAAATCGCCGTGCAGCTCGAAAGAAGATGCAGGAACTGCGTCGTAAATTAGCCGAGTTGAGACGAAAAACCGATCCCACACACATTCAAGAGCTTGAAATTCAAAGAGACAAACTAGCTGAAAGCATAATCTCCCTCAGACAAAACCTTGGCACAGTCGAAACTGAGATGTCAATATTACAGTCGAAATACGACAACGTGTTAAAGACAGGTTATAAGAATGTAAGAGTTCAACAACGGAAAGTGGAAAAACAACTGGCAGTAGTGGAAAGAGAAGTTAACGAAGCTTTTCAAGAGAAAGAGGGGTTAAGAGAAGAACTCATCGAGCTTGAAAAGAATCGAGAGGAACTATCTCAAACAGTCCTAAGCGCAAGAAAAGAAGCGAAGAGATTCATAGCTCAGATCGACGATATCGACAAAGAACTCAGAAAGGTAGATGCTGAATGTGAACGTGCGGGCCAACTCCAAAACCAACTACAGCTCTCACTACAGACCACTCAGCTAAAGTTAGACAATTTCAGACGAGAAATGAGAGATCTAGGGTATGAGAAGCCAATTGAAACGACTCCCAAACAACTTGAAGAAGCTGAAACTTCCCTCAGAATGATGAAATTCGAACTCGACCGGATAGGCGCAGTAAACCAACTTGCTCTAACCCACTACGCTGAACAAGCCTCACGCTACAAAGAGCTATCATTGCGTATGAATGAACTGGAACGCGAAAAACAAGCAATAATAAGCTTCATGGATGAAGTTGAACGCAAAAAACGCACCGTGTTCTTAGATGCTTTTGAAAAGATTAACCAGAACTTAGACAAGTACTTCCTTAAAGTTACAGGTGGTGGTCACGCCGAGCTGAAGGTGGAAAACCCCGAAGAACCTTTCAATGGGGGGATCGACATGCTAGTGCAGTTCCCAAACAAACCATCCATACTTGTCAACGGGGCTAGTGGAGGAGAACGATCAATTTCCGCTATTGCATTCCTATTCGCAATACAAGAATTCACACCAGCCTCATTCTACATCCTAGACGAAATCGACGCTCACCTAGACGCCTTCCACGTCTTAAAACTCGGGGAACTTCTACTAGAAGAAGCAAAAAGAGCCCACACACAATTCATAGTAATCACATTAAAGCCTGAAATGGTCAACAAAGCTCAAAAAGTCTACGGAGTCTATGAACGCAATGGAGTCTCCCACGTAGTTTCCACCATATTTACAGAGGCCAAACTCAATTGACAACTAAAAAACCATTCTACCTACAACCTCCATGGAACATCCTCTTCGAAATCCACAAACTGGGAAAAGTAAAACCTTGGAACATCAACATATCTTTCCTCTTGACATCATTCTTAGAACAGATGCAGAAGCAAGGGGATGTTGATTTCCGTGCTTCAGGCGTAGCGTTGGATTCATCAGCCTTAATATACCTCATGAAGTCCCAGCTCCTCTTAAAGCTTGAAGAAGCTCCAGCTCCCCCTAAGCTCCCCCCAGAGTTCATCCCACCACTAATCTTTCTCCCCCTTAGATACGAGCTGACCTCAACCACGATAGAACAACTCCTTGAAGCACTCGACTCCGCTCTGAAAGGCGAGAAAATGCTCCAGTTGAAACCTCACTTGGACAACATTCTGCCACCTCCAACCGACATAATGCCTCAATTCGACCGTTACTTGGTAGAAATCGAAAGCCTCATGAATTCCATCTATAACGAGATGGTTCGCTTTTCTAAAGGAAAACCATTCTTCAGATTCTCTGGATTTGTGTCAGGCAAGGACAAAATTGGCACAATTCGCACATTTATCCTCCTTCTCTTTTTAGCTCAAAACCAGAAGATCTGGCTCTGGCAAGAAGAAGAATTTGGCGAGATCTTCATCTCAACAAGGGGTGACACCGCTTTTGAAGGAAGCATTACAAACCTTGCCTGAGGCAAAACCGTCAGAGCTGGAAAAGCAGCAACAGCGTCTGGCGCTAATTGAATCAGCGCTGTATGTAGCTGGCAGACCTTTAGACATCAAAACCCTAGCTTCAGTTATAAAAACTCGTTCAAAGGACCTCGTCAGGCAACTAGCACGTACTTTACGACAAGAATATGAAAGTAGGCCCACAAGTTTGGAGATACTTGAATTAGAAGACTCTCGCTTTGTATTACAGTTGAAGCCTAAGTATTCACCCCGTGTGCAGAGATTGGCTATACGCCCTCTCTTAACGACAGGTCCACTCAAGACGCTTTCCTATATTGCATACAGACAACCAGTTTCGCAGAAGCATGTTATAGATGTTCGCGGGAACCACGCTTATGGCCATCTGAAACAGATAGAGGAGTTGAGGCTTATTAAACGCGAACGCGTAGGTCGCACAAAGATTTTGCGGACAACACCATTCTTTGCGGATTACTTCGGATTGAGCCATGACTTACGGGGGATGAAACGCCAGTTGAAGAAGATCGGACTTGTTGAACCCGCTTCAAAAGAAGTTGAAGGATGAAAACGCTAGACTTATATGTCAAACCTCGGTAGTTTCATCAAATTCCCGATGGAGATACACTGTTGTCTGTTTGGCATGGCAGTTCACACAAAAAGAAGCTAACGGGAGGTCGCAAGAGAGCTAATCGCAAGAAACGTAAATTCGAACGAGGAGCCTTCCCCACAGAGACAACTCTAGGTAAAAGGAAACTAAAGAAATCTCGAAGACGAGGCGGCAACCAAAAGACTAGAGCTCTCAGTGAAAGACAAGCAAGCATATCTAATCCATCAAACGGAAAGACAGAAAACGCAGAGATTCTGCGAGTAGTGAGCAACCCAGCCAACATAGACTACGATAGACGTCGTGTAATAACCAAGGGAACTATCATAGAGACAAAATTGGGACTCGCCCGTGTGACTTCTCGTCCAGGACAACATGGGTTGATAAACGCCGTCCAAGTTCCTAAAGAACAGTGACCCACACAAGCTCGTCAACTAGTTTTTCTCTGCCCACGCAAACTATTTACCTATGAAAATTTGGCTTTGCGCGCG